>JAILHQ010000047.1 GCA_024695725.1 Cyanobacteria bacterium RUI128
ACAAATCCGCCTGCTGCAGTCACTAAATCATCATAATCCAATTCGCCTGTACCGCCTACTTGAAATTTCACAGTTGCATAGTGATATTTTGCTTTAACTGCATCTGATGCATAATACCCCTTAACTGTTACAGAAGATTGATCAGGTGCATACATAACCACTAAATCATCCCCGCTTTTGTATAAGGTATATCCGACAACACCATTTTGGAAGTTTATAACATTTGTCGCACCAACTTTTTCTTCCGCAATGATAACTTCCCCGAAGGTTGTCTTTGAGTTTATATTAATTACGTTATTGTCTCCTTTACCTGCTTTAATTGTAGTTTTTGTATGTAACACATCATCGGTTGCACCAATATTTACGGTATCATTATCTTTACCTAAAATAATTGTGTTTGTACCTGTTCCCGTCATGTTAACGGTATTTTCACCGTCACCCATTTTGATTGTTTTATTATAGCCGTTAAGGTCATCACCAACGGTTACGTTTTCAGAAAGACGAGTTCCTGCAAACGTTGCTGTTTTCTTTTTATTGTTTTTTGCGAAATCTGCATCAGCATAAGAAAACAATACATCACTATTTAAGTTAACTGATATTTCAGGGGTCAACTCTTCAGCCTTTTTAAGTAATACTTTAACACTTCCTTCATCGCCAACTCCGTTTGTTTTATAGAAGTTTTTAATTCTTACGAAATCAGCGGTTGCCTCAGTACTTTCTGACAATCTCAGAATAAGGTCATTACCGCTCCTTTTGAAACGACCGCCTGATAAACCTAAGAACCCGTCAACAGATGATATACCGTATGCAGTCAAATCGATAGTTAAATTTTCACCTTTGGTCAGATTGATGGTATCCTGTCCCTGAACCACGTAATGATCGTCATATACAACAGTATTATTACCCAAACCACCGGTAATAGTATCGTTATATTTAGTACCGATAATTGTATCACCACCATCACCTGCGTTGATTTTTACCCCAATATTCTTTTTAGCATTCTTTGTGGTAGGAGTATAAGCAGTACTAACATCAATCGTTTCCCCAAAAGCAGTACCGGTTACAGATGTAGAAGAAGCATTAGTAAGCCAAGTCTTTTCATCATTGCCGAACTCATCTTCAAAATAGAAAGTTTCAAAAGTTTCGTTATAGTATGGTGTATTATCGCCACTTCCCCATGCCTGAACCGAGATATCATCTCTGACGTTTTTGAATTTTACGGTTTTTGACGGGTATTGTTGACCTTGTTCAACAATTTCTGCCACCTTAATAGTAAGAACTGCACCCGATGCTGTTGCACTATCAATACCCTCGATAAAATTTTCGTTACCCGAAGTTATTATCTTCACTACATCATATTTTTTGAGATCATAAGTTGATTTAACCTTTTTTGGATTTGTAAAATCTATTGTCAACACTCTTGGTTCTACTGCCATAATTTTCCCCCTAATATTTTCATTAAATTAATTTTTACCAAATCAATATACAAGACAACCGTCAAGCACATTCAGAAAAACATAAAAAAGAGCCCTGCTCATATAAGCAGCCACCTAAACCATAGACAGACTTTTCAAGAAAAAAAACCTTCACAGAACTCCTTATGTTAGATTTATACAACAATTATAAAAGAGCAAAGATAACATGTCAAAGGAAATACGCCATATATTAAGATGTTTGAACACAACAAATTTAATCAACATTTACCCCCAGATTTACCCACCATATTTACCCCCATATTTACCCCAAAATCGGAGAAGGAGAAGGACTCCGTTTCTGAACGATTAAGTATCGTTCTGAAATGGAGGGGAGTAACCCTCTAGGGTTCGAATCACACCCGAGCAACAAAAAATTCGGAGAAGGAGGGATTCGAACCCTCGGTGGAGTCTCCCCCACAACGACTTTCGAGGTCGTCACCTTAAACCGCTCGGACACTTCTCCATAATAAGTAAAAGAGAGAATCTACTCTCTTTTTACTTATTGATTATTCATTTATTGCTTCAAAACACTCAGAACAAATAGTTTCATAACCTTCATGTTCACCCAGCGGTCTGTACTTCCAGCAACGTTCGCATTTTTCACCCTCAGCTTTTGTTACCCATACAGTATAACCGTCCTCAATATACTCATTCAGAACGTTGTCAGGTCTGCTTTCCGTTACATAAGCCTGAGATGTAATGAAGATATCACAAAGGTCTTTTGCATTGTTTTCGAGTACCTTTGGTTCTGGTGATTTTACATAAACCGCAACCTCTAACGAACTGCCGACCTTCTTATCAGCTCTAAGCGGTTCAATAGCTCTGGTAACGACCTCTCTGACCTTAAGTATTTTCGAAAAATCATTTTCTAACAACTCATTAGTCCAGGAATCGTGAACCTTTGGCCAATTAGTCAGTAACACGCTTATAATACCATTTTTGTGCATTTCAGGCATATTCAGCCAGATATCTTCTGCCTGATGAGGCATTACAGGTGCCAAAATTCTTACCAAAGTATGCAATATTTCATACAACACAGTCTGACACGCTCTGCGTGATAATGATTTTTTACCAGCAGTGTATAATCTGTCCTTAACGATATCGAGGTAGAAAGAACTCAAATCGACAGCCGCAAAATTCTGAAGGCACTGGAAGTATTTATAGAACTCATAATGTTCAAATGCTTCCGTCACATCAACCACTAACTTGTTAAGTTTGTGGAGTGCAAACTTGTCGATAAGCTTCAGTTCGTCATACTGAACATAATCAGTCTTAGGATCAAAATCAAATATATTACCCATTAAAAATCTTGCTGTGTTTCCATTGACGACCATTGGGTCAAATTTTGAAGCATGGTTTTGTACAAGGAGGAAACGTTGATCTTTAGGCATTTTTTCTTTGCCGTGTATTTT
>JAILHQ010000062.1 GCA_024695725.1 Cyanobacteria bacterium RUI128
AGGATAGATACGGCTAAAATTTGACAGCTTTATTATCCAAACAAAGATTTAAAAAGATTCCTAAAATTTCCTAAATTTTCCTATAATTCCTTTTCTTATTCCTAATAAGTGCCACCTGTTAAAGCAAGTGGCTTTTTTTGGGGGTAAATGTGGATTTTATTATATTTACCCCGGCGAACGGTTTGGTTTAATGCAAAGGGCGTATTTGGTAAGCTGATAAATAAATTAAAGTTTAGCGAACATAGTTCTCTAAACTTTAATTTATGTTCATTTTATTGTATAATTTGCATCAGAGAGGGAAATATGAAAAGAATTGTTTTATTAATGGCTGTGTGTTTATTTACTTCAATGAGTGTACTTCCTGTATGCTCTGCCGAGGCAAATAACTGCAAAACAGCATCAAAATTTGTCAGAGTTACGACTAATATGTTAGGGTATAACTTTATTGCGAAAAAGATCGCCCAGTCAGCACTAAAAAAGACGCTTAAAAAGAGCGCAAAAGGTGAATATGACGTCAAGATCGACTCCTTCAGCGGGGTTGACCTCAAAAAAGGCAAATTCAAAGGTCTGACTATTGAGGGCAAAAACATTTCAGTTGACGATGAACTGTTTGTATCTAAACTCTATATGAAGACAACCTCTGATTTTAACTATGTTGATTACAGAAAAGATCCAATAGTTTTTAAAACGGATGTTCCGATGGAATACAAGGTTGAACTCAGTGAGGCAGATTTGAATAAATCGGTAACGGTAGGAAAAACAACGGAAATAATATCTTCGATATTACCGTTAGTAACTATTGATACACCAAAACTTAAGCTTTATAACGATAAAATCAAGGTGTCGTCAGCACTGAGAGTACCTTTTGCAAAGCCTGCAAAATTTTCCATGACAGCAGATCTGAAGGTTGAAAACGGAAAAGTTATGTTTTCTGATATACATACCTCAGGCCTTAAAAACGAGTTTGCTGACAGAATACTCACTTTTATTAATCAGCAAAACCTGCTCGATAATCTAAATCTGGACATTTTTGACAACACTGATACAAATGTCACAGTGAATAACGTATATATAAAGGATAAAACTATTTTTATAAATGGTAAACTTGTAATAAAGAAGACTAAATAAAGGACAAAAAATGGGCAGAAAAAAGAAAAGAAAAAATCAGACAAATATTATCGGAATAATCGTCTTAATAGTTGCCTTGATTGTTTATGCGAAAATGACTTTTCTGAAGGACTTTAACTTTGACGGTATAAACCTGAACTGGGAAAACCCGTTTAAAAGAACCCCGATCGAAGTTACCGAACGTTCGGTGACAGAAGATTTTTCTCAGACTAAGGAAGAAGAAAAAAGTGTTATAAAAGAAGATACCGTCGTAAACGTCTTCTTTACCAAAATATCAAACGGAAAAGATATTTATGTTGCGGTATCAAGAACAAAACCCGAAGACTATACCGGTTCGGATGTGGAATTCGCAGTCAGACAGCTTTTAAAGGGTGCAACAAAATACGAAAAATCGCGCGGGGTCTGCTCAGAAATTCCTCCGACAACAAGATTGTTGTCCTTTAAAGAAACACCGTCAAAAGTGATTGTTAACCTCTCTGATGATTTCGGTTTCGGCGGAGGCGGAGATAGTCTTTATAAAAGGGTATATCAGCTTATAAAAACAGTAAATCACAACACAAGGAAACCTGTTTATCTCTATCTGAACGGAAGACAGGCAGATGTGATAGGCGGTGAAGGTCTTATGCTTAAGCAGCCGCTCAGAAACAATTCTCTTGAGGAATAAAATGACTGAAAAAGATATAGAATACTATTTAAATTTAGACTGGACACTTATTGAAGGCACCGATTTGGACTTCAACGGTAACCCTTATCACTACATTGAGATAAAAGAGTTCCCGAGTTTTGTGTTTTGCGCTAAGACCAGAGAAAAAGCTCTCGAAGGTTACAAGCGCCAGCTTAGATTAACCCTTATGATTATGATGGAAGACGGAGACCGTATACCGGAAGTCGGTGAAGAACCGGAGGAAATATAGTATATGGGAAATCCGAAAATATATGTCAGTCTTATGCAGAAAGAAGATGTTCCCGAGATTGCGGAAATTGAAGCATCTGCCTACGGCAACCACCACTGGTCAAAAGATGCCTTTTACTCAGAGGTTGAAAACAAGATAGCAAAATATTATACAGCAAGAACCCAAGACGGCAAAATCGTCGGTTATGCAGGCACCTGGCACATTGTTGATGAAGCACATATTACAACAATAGCCGTAAAACCTGATGAAAGAAGAAAACATATCGCCGACCACCTTATTGTAAAATTGCTCGAAGATTGTTATAATGAATTCATAAAATATATAACTTTAGAGGTTAGAGTAAGCAATATTCCGGCGATTAAACTGTATGAAAAATACGGGTTTAAGTCGTTAGGGAAAAGAAAAGGGTATTATCAGGATAATAATGAAGATGCCCTTATTATGTGGACAGAAAACATCTTTTCCGACGAATATAAAGCAAGGTTTGAAGAAAACAAACTTAAACTGGAAAGCAGCGCAACAATAAAATGAAACGTATAGAAGAACAACTGAATACTCTCAGGTATGAAGGAAAGCCCGTTAAATTAGCAACCGGGACAATTCTTACCGTTGCTCTGTCTATTCTGATTATTATTATGGCAACCTTTACGGAGCTGAATTTTAAACACGTTATTATCCCTTTTGATTTACTAACCCACTGGGGATATTACTTTACCGACCACGGCATAAATACTGACGGTTTTCTAAAAGCTGTAAAATACATTCCGCAGGTGCCTGCAATCTTCTTCATTCTTGGTTTACTGGACAGAAAATTTACTATTATAACCCTTGTCTTATATATTATACTCGGGTTCTTCGGTTACCCTATCTTCGCTATGGGCGGAGGCTGGAAGTATATTTTCCAATACGGGGTAGGCTACATCCTGTCATATATCCCTGCAGTCTTTTTCTCGGGTATGATTTTAGACAGAGATTACGAAATAAAGAATGTTTGCAAATCTGTTCTTGTTGGGGTGCTTATTATAAATATTATCGGCGCTCTCGTACTTTTGATAATTGCATTCTTAAGACACGAAAGCTGGTTTATGATTAAAAACCTGCTATACTCTATGAGCGGCTTTAAGTTCCTTTATGACATAATCTTCAGTATTATAGCCGTATATCTGGCATTTGCCACAAAGAAAATCTTATGGATTGTGCTTAGTTAAGCTTGTAAGAAACGGATAATCCGCCGGGCAGATCAAGTATCTCCGTTTGGAAATCAGCATCTGCATATATTGCATCAAGAAACGGCTGAACTTTTTCGCGGTGGGAATTTACGTTGTCAGCAGCAATAATTGAGTTCGGCAAAAGGTGCGGTTTAATTATTTCGAAATATTCAATATACTCTCTTTTGTTGGCATCAATAAAGACAAAATCAAATTTTTTATCAGGTTCTAATGCCCTCAACAAATCACATGCCTGCCCTAAGAGCGGAGTGTACATACCTTTAAACGCGCATTTATTATAATTTTCAACAGCGACACTTTGTCTTTTTTCATAATACTCTATTGTATACAAATGCCCGCCCGTTAATTTAAGCGCATCTAAAAACCACAGTCCGGAATAACCGTTTGAAGTACCTATTTCGAGTACGCTTTTGGAATTATTCATTCTGACAAGCATATTAAGAAAATTGCCTGTCTGTCTGGCAACATTCCAAAACTCCCTTTGGGTTATTTCGAGTTCATTTAAAGTGTTTTCTAAAACTGCATCCATTAGTTAATTTTATGAACCTTTTTCCCGATTAAAACAGCATTTACAGGCAGCTCTGTACCGTTTGTTTTTACAACAACATTTCTGTCAAGATCAATTATAGAGTATCTGCCCATTTTTGTATCGGTCACGATAACAAGATTTGTATCAGGAACAGGGCAGAATTTAGTAGAGAAACCTTCGCCTTCAATATTTATAACCCCAACTGCCTCACAGGTGTCAGCCTTTAAGACCTGAATTTGGTTATAGGTTGCACCGAGAACGTACAGATAACCGTTACGGAGCATCATATCTATCGGTTTTTCAACCGTTAAAAATTCATTAAGTAACTGTTTTGTTTCATAGTTCAAAACAGCAATTCTGTCTTTTGTTCTGCTTGCTAAATACACAATTCCATTGTTATACAGAATTTTTGAAACATTAGGAAATTTACCGAGATTTCTCAGAGTATAATCATTTGCAAGTTCAACAGACCATATATTATTGCTTATTTTGTCGATATAGAATAAATAGTTACCGCTCAATTCAAGACGTTCACAACGACCGTTTACTTTAATACGCTGTGTCAGTGTCATTGTGTCTGTATCAAGCACATAGATATATGATGCTGCAGGAGTTGCAATATATGCTTTGTTATTATCATAGTCCATAACAATTTCGCCGCCCTGGGCAGTCAAATCAAGCTGCTTAATTATTCTGTCATCAGCAATGGAAATAACGTTCAGCATCGTGTTATCATAAGCTGTTACCAAAAGAAATTTGTTATCTTTTGTTATTTTTGCATCAACAGGAGTTGCCATCTGAGATAATGCATAATCAGGCTTGAACGATTCACCGCTCACAACCGCAATGTTCTTTGAATAAGATGTAACCATATAAAGGTTTTTGCCCTTCAACTGAGCGATTGTAGATTTGTTGTCGTATTTATTCACTGCCTTTGAATCAGCATCGAACACCTTTGCACTCAGATTAACATCAGACACGACCTTAATATCCTGATCAGGGGATAACTGAATATCTAAGTTCCCTATAATACCTTTAATATTCTCAGGGATAATAAGTCCTTTCGGGACAAGCATATCCTGAGGTAAAATACCTGTTTTAACAGGAATAGGCGGTTTATCAAATCTTTTAACTGTTTTCTTTCCGTTGTCTGTGTTAATAACCTTCAGCAATACAAACTGGTTATTAAAAATTACAACATCAGGTTTATCCTTCAGGGTACAGCCTGCAGGAAAAGTTTCCTGAATTTCTATTGATTCAGGTTTCAGGAAGGATGCGGGATATAGCGGCAGATATACGGTACCGTCAGGGTATATTATTACGCCGTCAAATCTAATATCTATTTCCGAAACATTCTTCTTCAGGTAGGCCTGAACATCCGCCGGCATTTTTGTTGCAAACGCCGATGTTACGGTTAACATCAAACCAAGAAATACCCCTAATAACTTTTTATACAGACTTATATCCTTATTATCCCTAATCTTATAATATTTTATACGTTTCTAAAGTTAAGGGCAAGTTTGTAACTAAATATCAGACTATTTGAAAGCACCCTTAATTTTATCTTTTACAGATCTTTTTTCTTTCTTCTTTCCCATCTGTACTTCGTATAATTTTTCGTACAGCTCTTTTTCCTCATTTGATAATCTGGTCGGGGTTCTGACAGAAACAATTACTATATGATCTCCCCTCATTGAAGAATTGGCAATACTAGGCACACCGGCTCCTCTTATTGTAACCTTATCCCCGCTTTGAAGTCCCTGAGGAATTGTTATTTCTCTTTCACCATCAAGCGTTTTAATCGTAATAACATCACCTAAAGCTGCCTGAGACGGGGTAATGACACATTCCGTATAAATGGTCATGTCTTCTCTGTGGTAGTATTCTGACGGTTTGACGTGAATAACCACGTATAAATCACCTGATGGCCCGCCGTTTATACCTGCATCACCTTCGTGAGAAAGTCTCATTTTAGAACCGTTATCAACCCCCTGCGGAATCTTTATGGTAAGTGATTTATCCACACTGTGTCTTCCTTCTCCGTGACAATCAGGACAAGGTTCCGATATAATCTTTCCTTTTCCATGACATTTTGGACAAGTAATTATTTGAGAAATACTTCCTAAAATAGTGCGCTGAGTCTGTTGTACCTGACCTCTTCCGCCACAGGTAGGACAGGTTACGGGTTCTAAACCCGGTTTTGCCCCCGTACCTTTACAGGTAGAACAGGTTTCAAGGTGTTCTATTTTTATCTCTTTTTCTACCCCGAACACAGCCTCTTCAAACTCAACCTGAACATCTAATCTCAGGTTTTCGCCGCGCTGAGGTGCATTTGGATCAACACGCCTGCCCCCTCCGAAACCAAATCCGCCAAAGAAGGATTCGAAGATGTCGTTCAGGTCGCCAAACCCGTCTGCGAACGGGCCCTGTGAAGAGAACCCTGCCTGATTAAGCCCTTCTTCTCCGAATCTGTCATAAGTTGAACGCTTGTTATCGTCCATCAGAGTTTCATAAGCCTTACCGAGTTCTTTAAATTTTTCTTCTGCATCAGGTTCTTTATTTACGTCAGGGTGCAATTTTCGTGCCATTTTTCTGAACGCACTTTTTATCTCATCTTTTGTTGCATCCTTAGATACACCTAATATCTCATAATAATCTGCCATTTTTATTTATATTCCTGTTTTTAGTATTCATTTGCAAAGATAAATATATATTTACCCCTCAGAGGTAGCAACGTTAACAAGTGCCGGTCTGAGGACTCTGTCTTCAAGTTTATACCCTTTTTGCAAGACACTGATAACAGTGTGTTCAGGGTATTCACTTGTCGGAGTCTGCATAACTGCTTCATGGAAATTAGGGTCAAATTCCTGACCTTCCGCATCAATTGTTTCAAGACCTACTTTTGTAAGTACATCTATTAACTGTTTGTGAACAAGGTTAAAACTTTCCTTTAATTTATCACAATCTTCAACGTTTTCGTTTGCTTTTTCACCGCGTTCAAAATTATCCAACACTTCCACTATCTTTTTCAAAGTGTTTTCTGCGCCGTATTTGAGTAGGCTTTCTCTTTCCTGAGCCTGACGTTTTCTGTAATTATCAAAATCTGCCGCTAATCTGATGTACTGATTATTCAGATTATCAAACTTTGCCTGCAAATCGTTATCCGTTTCGCCTTGTTGTATATTTTCTTCAGCTTCCTGATGGACTTCTTCCTGATTAACTTCTACTTCAGCATCAGGGTTCACTGAAGTTCCCGCTGAGTCAATTATTATATCGTCATTTTTAAAAGGATTTGTCATAATAACTCCCCCTGTTACAATATCATACAATTATATTATAGTTTATCAAGCGCCATATACAAGAAATTTAATTATTTCTTAATTATTCAAACCTAAAAACAATACGCGTTTTTAACCACTTCAAGCACTTCATAATCTTCCAGATACGGCAGGTGTTCCGCCGTAATTAATTCTCCCGGCAGCAGAATTGCAATTCCCGGAGGACATTCTGCTATTACCTCTGCTGAAATTCTGCCGATGGCATATTCTTTTTTGACCTCTTCCTTTTGGGCATAAAAGGCTTGTCGGAGATTCATTCTTATTTCAGGTACAAGCATCGGCATATGTTTTTTCTTTTCTTTTTCAAATTTTGTATAATCCTGAGAATCAATTTCTCTAAGACAATCAGCCAAATACTCAAAATCTTTTCTTTCATTACCGATATTTGAGAGAATCAAAAGTCCCCCGTCAGATGCGGCTTCGACCTCAATATTATAATCCTGTTCAAGTATGGTTTCCAGTTGAATACCGGAAAGATTATCCGCCTTTATAAATATCTTTGTAACGTCGTATGGTATTTGTTTTAACTGTTTTATGTGTTTAAGTTTATCAATTTCACTTCTCAAATAGTTAGCATTATCTATTGCTGTCTGAATATTTTCAAGCCCTTCTTCTGTTTCAAGATTTGCCCTTGCGGCATCAAGTCCAGCAAGAAGAAGAATTGACGGGCTTGTTGTCTGAAGTAATCTCAGAGCGTGAACAAGCGCTTCAACATCAAACTTTGTATCTTTTGCTATATGCATTACAGAAGTCTGTGACATACTTCCGCCCGTTTTATGGAAAGACTGAACAACTATATCCGCACCTAAATCTAAAGACGGAGTCGGTAATTCTTTGTTAAATTTCCAAAGTGTACCGTGAGCCTCATCTACAACAAGAGGAACATCGTATCTTTTACAGATTTTAGCAATTTCCGCAATATCAGATACAACACCTTCATAGGTAGGGTTAGTCAGCCAGACCATTTCAACATCTTTATGTTTTTTGAGCAGATTTTCTATATCCGTCGGATCAATTTTACCCCACAAAGACCATTCATCAAGTTTCCCGGGGATAACCCAGAGAGGTTCCGCACCCGATACTATCATGCCTGTCAGGACAGAGCGGTGACAGTTTCTGTTCACAATAATTTTCTTACCCTGCAAGCTGAGTGCCATGGCAATTGCAATATTTCCGACGGTTGAGCCATTCAGGAGGAAGAGAGATTTCTGAGCCCCGAAGAGTTTTGCACAAAGTTCTTCTGCTTCCCTTATCGGGCCGGATGGCGGGTTAAGAGTACCTATTCCGTCAAACTCATCAGTCATATCACACTGAAAAAACTTATCACCCATAAAATTTTTAAACGGTTCGTAAACACCTTTGCCCCTTGTGTGTCCGGGGATATGAAAATGATATGAACGCTTATCATAAGCATTCATCAACGCTTCAACTATAGGTGCTTTTACTCTTTCGGCTCCGCTCATAGTTAATATTATAAATAGTCAAGACTGAAATGCAAAAAATAGTTTTATACATTCACACATAACCTGTTAATCTTGGTGCGAGGAAGCATCCGGAATATTTACCCCTAATTTACCCCTAATTTACCCCTAATTTACCCCTGAGTAAATTTCTGTTCAAAGTATTCTATTGCTTCAGCATCGATATTATTATCTGCAGAAGATAAACTTGTAATCAAAGAACGTAATCTTTCACGTTCATCATTTGATAAAGTAGCCAAAGATATGCGATTTAATAACTGAATAAGCCTGTTGAACTCAAGTCTGTTGCCTGATGAATTTGCATTGTGTCTGTCAATCATAGTTCTCAGGCCTTCAGGCGTAACAGTAAACGGTGTTCCGCCACCGAAATTATGTGTCGCATTTATTTTACCGACAACTGCCTGTAAGACATTTGACCTGCTTTGAAAATCCGCAGGGGTTTCGTATTGTGTCGGGTCTTTGACTTCCATTGCATAGAAGCCCTTACACATTTTTACAAATTCACTGCGCGGAATCGGCTCAATTTTGTCAGGATACCAAGGATTTGCGCAATAAACCGTGTCATCTGTTATTTTTACGACAGTCAGAGCATGACCGCCAAGTGCTTTTGTATGACCGTCAGGGCCTGCCTGCCCGACAACTATTGAACAAGTCAGAGCGAAATCGCCTTCTTTTCCTGCATATTTATCCAACATATCAAGAAGAGCTTGTTCTTCAGTTGAATAATGAGTAACTTCAGATACACCGGCACTTAATTTTCCTTTCTGATACATTGATATATCAGCACCTGTCTGACTTTCAAGTTCTTCACGGGTTATATATCCGTACTTACCCGGGATATAATATTCAACTTCTTTGTTATTATTTCTGTAAACCTCAGATTTTTCACCTGTCAGCAAGAAACCTGCGTCATATGCATATCCGCCGCTTAAATAATCATTTTCAGTACCTGTTGCATTAAATTCGGCAGTACCTACTTTATTAAAGTCGATATTCGGATTAAGTCGTTTTGTTTCTGCCATCTCTGCGCGGTAATTTTCGACAGCAATTTCAAATGCAATAGTTTCTATCTCACTTTTAGAGAAGGATTCTCCTGCAAGCCCGCGAGCCTTTGACAGGGCTTCTTTGGTAATATAATAAGTACCTGTAACAGCACACATGATGCCTTTTTCTTCGTATGCTTTTCTTATTTTTACTGCTCCGGGCAGGGTAACAGTGACGGAATCTTCACCATGCCAGCTCAAATTGTTATTTAAAACTTCCTGACCATGTGTTGTATTTCTGATAGCATTAATTTCTGCCATCAGGTAACAGTCACCTCTGTGCCCCTGTGCAGAATCACCGACATATCCGTCTGCATTTTCAACTTCATTATTATTGTTAACTACAACCCCCGGAGTAACCTCTACGGATACAGATTCCGGGCCGACTATTCTTGTATTACCTTCTCTTCTGCCAAGAGTATAATCATAAACACGTTCAGGTTCACTTTTTGGTGCGACATCAGCATTTAACCATCCTGTCATTATGGAATTGTTTCCATACGGTCCGGTTAACTGCATAATTAAATTACTTAAATAAGCTCTTGAATTTTGTCCGGTAATTCTCATATATATACACTCAGCTTCATATTACATATATATAAACACTTGTATTCAGGGTTAATTTCATAAAAACAAAAAATGTTACAAATTAATATATACAGGGCTGACAACATCATATACCAAGTATTCACCCTACTATATTTACCCCACCACATTTACCCCCAAAAAAATAAAATTCTTTAATCCCTCAATTTGATGGAAAGAGTTAGAGAGATTAAAGAATAATCATTATATAACTAGAGAGGAAAGAAACAAACTTTAGGAAATTTGCTTCTGACATGTACATGATATCCATGTTTTTAGGCATGGCAAAAATGTTAAGAAATGTAAAACGCATGCTATGACATGGTTTGAGGCACTTTTTTGAGAAGCAAGTTATAACAGGTTTGTTGAAAATATCTTTTTAGCGAATACAATTGTATAGGATAAATCAACACTAAAGGGCAGGGTAAATATTCTGTTTGCCATAGATGCGAAATGATTGCCCGATAATATAGTATGTAAGGTAGAAAAATGAACAAAGATAATATTAGAAATATAGCTATAATAGCTCACGTTGACCATGGGAAAACGACTCTTGTAGATTGTATGCTCAAACAAAGCGGAGTATTCAGAGATAATCAGCAGGTTCAGGAAAGAGTTCTGGACAGCAATGATTTGGAAAAAGAAAGAGGGATAACCATCCTTTCGAAGAATATTTCAATTAATTATAAGGGTGTAAAAATCAATGTTGTTGATACCCCGGGTCACGCTGATTTCGGAGGAGAAGTTGAACGTGTATTGGGTATGGTTGACGGTGCTCTGCTTATTGTTGATGCAGCAGAAGGCCCTATGCCACAAACAAGATTTGTATTATCAAAAGCGCTTGAATTAGGTATAAGAATTATTGTTGTTATAAATAAGATTGATAAACCTGCAGCAGACGTTGATTCTACATTAGACAAAGTGTTTGATTTATTTACCGAACTGACTGACAGAGAAGACTTAATAGATTTTCCATACATATATGCAAGCAGTTTAAACGGTTATGCCATCAATGAAATTGAGGACGAACCTAAGGATATTACACCGCTTTTAGACTGTATTTTAGAAAATATTGCACCTCCTACTGGGGATGATAATCTGCCGTTACAGTTTCAGGCTACAACCCTTGACTATAACGAATATGTAGGCAGAATCGTTACGGGAAGAATTATCAACGGAACAATAAAATCACAACAACAAGTATCACTTTGCAAGGCTGACGGAACAACCGAACGCGGTAAAATTGCAAAATTATATGAGTTTAAAGATTTAGGACGTGAAGAATGTCTTGAGGCTGAGTCAGGCGATATTGTAGGTATTGCTGGTTTCCCTGATATCCAAATCGGCGAAACGATTTGCGAAATCGGACAGGAAGATCCGTTACCACTCATTACGGTTGACGAACCTACTCTTCAGATGAATTTTTCGGTAAACGACAGTCCTTTTGCCGGTACAGAAGGAAAATTTGTTACTAGCAGACAATTAAGAAAAAGACTTTATAACGAACTTGAAAAGAACGTAAGTTTACGTGTTGAGGATACTGACAGCACGGACTGCTTTAAAGTTAGCGGACGTGGGGAACTGCATTTAGGCATCCTTATCGAGACAATGCGTCGTGAAGGATTTGAATTTCAGGTTTCAAAACCTGAAGTAATATACAAAACCATAGACGGTGTTCAATATGAACCGTTTGAAAATCTTATCATTGATACTCCGGAAGAAACAGCAGGAACATGTATAGACAGACTTTCCGGAAGAAAAGCAACTATGCTTGAAATGAACAATGATAACGGCAGAACAAAAATGAAGTTTTCTATTCCTGCGCGCGGACTGATAGGCTTCAGAACCGAATTCATTCGAATAACAAGAGGTGAAGGTATAATGTATCATACCTTCGACAAATACAAAGAAATGGTTGGAGATATCCCTAAACAGCGTTCAGGCTCAATTCTTGCCCATGAAACAGGGGAAGCGGTTCCTTATGCACTTGCTCAATACGAAGACAGAGGAGTGTTCTTTATCACACCACACACAAAAGTGTACAGAGGAATGATAATTGGAGAAGGAAACAAGGCTCAGGATATTGCTGTTAATATCTGCAAGACAAAGAAATTAACCAATATGAGAAGTTCAACCGCTGATGTTATGGTTACTTTACAGGCACACAAAGAGCTTTCGCTTGAGGACTGCATGGAATACATCGGAGATGACGAACTTTTGGAAGTTACTCCTGAAAATATCAGAATGAGAAAAGTTAATCTTGTGAAATTCGGAAGTATTTAGAAAATATGCGCAAAAGACTGATAATAATCAGTGATGATGTTAATAAGCATAGGCAATATCCAAATCATAATTGCCGCCCCAAATACAGGCTTAAACAGGAAGCTGAGTTGGAAAACGTTAACTTGCGGTGCAGTTTTAGAGATTACACCCAGAATAATATCTTGTCCTAAGGTCGCAAGCAGAACGGGTGATGCAATCTGAAGCCCCATATACAGTACGTTTGAACTCATCTTTATCAGATAGTCCATGTTGACAATTTGCTCAAGAGGAATAGAAGTTGCAAACAGAGGAAAAATTTCAAACCCTCTTATAAAGGCATTAAAAAGCCAATACATCCCGCCTATTTCCATAAAAATACAGATACCGAGCAAGGAAATAAGTTTTGCCAAAATAGAGGTTTGTGATCCCATGGTCGGTTCAAGCACCATCGCTGAACTCAGACCCATTTGCATATTTATCATATCCGCACCCGCATCTATTGCGAGAATAATAAGCTGTGCGACATAACCTATCAGAGCACCCGTTACATAGTTCAACACCAAAGACAATATAAAACAATTATACTTTGGCGGGACAGTAGGATGAGTCATCCCGACAAAGGCTATCGTAAGCATTAGCGCCAGCGAAAGTTTTATCAGACCCGGAATTTCTTTTCTGTTCAAAACGGGGGCTAACCTGAAAAAGCCCATTACTCTTGCGAAAGTAAGAAAGCCCGCAGTCAGATATATTCCGAACTGTGGAAAAACATTTGCTAACTGAGTCATTACGTCATGAGCTATCACTTAGTTGTCTCCTCACTCCCCGTAAGCTCAGGCGGCAAATCAAGCGGTAATATTTTTATGGTTTTATCACCTTTGATTTCCAGATTATTCCCGCTGACTTTTGCTTTATAATCACACTTCTTACCCTTCAAGCGGATAGCAAAATCAGTTTCTCCGTCTGATGCCGGAGTTACAATTACAGATTTTTTGTCATTGGTTAAGGTCGTCAGGACATGAATATTTATTACGTTGTTGTTTGAACAATCAACCTTCGTAATATTTTCAGGCGAAACCATAATATAGTTATTGGCAAAAACCGAAGTCGCAGAACTAAGCGCAAAAAGTGTTATTAAAATTCGTATTAAAGATTCTCTCATATTCTCCCCTCTTATCCTCTGACAAATTCATTATTCACCATTTACCCTACATTTACCCTACATTTACCCCCCTAGCGGCCGATAATTTTGTTTGTTTCAATAAAATTAGGCTTAGGCATAGGTGTACGTTGAGATTTGTCATATTTAAGTTTACCTGTTCTGTCGATAAACGGAGCATCACTCGGTCTTCTGAGAACATCTCTCAACTGCAGGTTATGAGGATATTTGTCTGACAACTGTCCCTGCTGGAACGGTGATGTGTATCTGTAATAATCTGATGCCAAAACATAATTTTCACTTTTCGGCACAACATTAAACGCAATACCCATACCTTCGTTAAACAGGTTTGTCAAAAGCTTTATGAACCCCATACCACCAATGATAATTACCAAAAATACTGCAAAAATCTTTGGTGCTGCAGCAATCGTTTGTTCTTGTACCTGAGTGACAGCCTGTATAATACCTACTACCAAACCTATACCTGCTGCAGTCAATACACAAGGCATTGATATTGAAAGCATTGTCATAAATCCTTTTGCCAAATATTCTACTAATAGTTCCACTTTTATTTAAATCCTTTCATTTTTAGTTGTAACTTTGCACCAGACCCTGAACTATGAGCGCCCAGCCGTCAACCGCAATAAATATAAGCAGTTTAAACGGAAGTGAGATGATTGTAGGTGATAACATGAACATACCGAGTGCAAGCAATATGTTCGCCACAATCAGGTCGAGTACAATAAACGGTACAAATACTATAAAACCGATTTCAAAAGCTGTTTTCAACTCACTGAGAATATATGCCGGAGCAACCTGCCATATTGTTATATCATCAGGACTTTTCGGCTGTTCCTTATTCGCAAGTTCAATAAAGAACGCCAAGTCGCTCTCTCTTGTTTGTTTCATCATAAATTCTTTCAGCGGTCTTGACCCCTCTTCCATAGTCAGCACCAAATTTTGTGTTTTTTGAAAAGGGACAGAACCCAAATCGTACATCTTTTGGAAAACGCCGCCCATTGTATAGAAGGTCAAAATCATACTTAATCCGATGATTACAATAGAAGGAGGTACCTGCTGTGTACCGAGTGCCGTTTTAAGCATTGAAAAAACTATGGTAAATCTTAAAAAACTCGTCATACAGCAAAACATAAACGGTAGTATTGAGAAAAATGACATTACTACCAATAATTGCAGTACCGGGTTAAAATTAGTAAAAATATCCATTATTGTCGTATCCTTTTATTAAAAATTCAATTTACTTCTTATTTCTTTCATCATAGGTTTTCTGATAGGCGCAATATTATCCTGCTGACTCACTGTCGTTTCGGATAAATCTGCCTTATGAAAATTTCTTGCAGAAGTACGTTCGTACTCATTTACCCCTGCACCGTTTTCAAGTTTTGATATCAAAGTGGTTCTTTCAAGATCTCCCGCGATAAGAAATCTTTCATTTCCGTTTCTGATAACATACAACGTTTTTCTCGGAGATAAACTTAGAGAATCTTCTATTCTCAAATTATTTGCACGTTTACCGCCGACAGTTCCAATATTGAACTTTTGATAAACATACAAAGCTAGTATGATAATTCCTATCATAGCCAAAAAGTACACTATAAAATGTGCCAAATATCCCATCTTCCCAAGTCCTTATTTTTTCTTATTATTCATCTAAATCAAAATCGCTGTAGTCGAATTCGTCGCCGCCTTCACCACCGGCAGGAGCAGCTCCCGGTGCTTGAACCGCGGCAGCCTGCTGAGGGATACCGCCTTCTGCAGGGAAACCGCCAGGAGCCGCACCAATACCTAATGCAGCACTTACGTTTGCGGCGGTAACTTTTGCCACCTTAACACCGTATCTGTCGTTTACGATTACCAATTCGCCTTCTGCAACAACCTGGTCACCTACTTTTAAGGAAACCTTATTGTTGTATACAGAGCTTATATCTACAACCAACCCCTCCTGAATATTTTTTAACTCTCCGAGGGATACTCTGATTTTTTCAAATTCCGCGCTCATTTCAAGCTGTAAGCTATCCCATAAGCTGGTGATGTTGCTTGTATCCATGTCCTCATCTCCTCCATCATCTTCACTTCCGTTATCGTCATCCATAGGGATAATTATCTCCCTGTTCGGATTGACCGAGAATTTCTGAATAATACTGTCTGTTATCAAGGTCATCTCTCTTGCGTTACTGTTGTCAAATATAACAACATCGTCCACCTCTAACTGTTTTATGTCGTTTACAGAGAAGAATGTGGAACCGACTTTCAGCGTTACCTCAACAGGGCAATTTTTAAAGACCATATCATCAATTTTATTTTCGTCAGCTATCGGAGGTAACATTTCCGGGGCAAGCACTGATTTAGGGAAAGATAATACAAATCTTGCACTCTCATCTGACGATAAATTTCTTAAAAAATAACTCAAATTAATTGTTACAGGGTGTTTTTCAAGTTTTGTTTTATCAATATTACCTGCAACTTTTCCATACAAAAACTCATTAAAGGTTGTGATAATCTTAGCTTCCAAATCGGAAATATTTGAAAGTTCAAATCTTTTATTACTCTTACCGAGACACTTATCCAGTATTACCTGAATTGCCTCCTGTGAGATTCTAATAAAGACGTCGTTTTTAGGGTCAAGTGAAATCTTGGTAACAAAGAAACTTACGTTCTGTGTAAGCACATTCATATTTTCACTTAGCCCGACCATTTTGAACTCAAAACCCGGGTCGAAAAATTCGTCACATGCCTGCTGAACAGGTGCTTCAAAGATATTTTTGAACCACGCGAACTGTGAATATAATTCACTGCTGAAGCTTGTTTTAATTGTATCGTTTTTTGTTTCCATTGAGTTACTATTCCCCATAAGTATGATATGACAAATAGCAGATTTGGGGCATCAACCTTTTGTATGATATTAGTGCATCTTAAAATTTCTGATTATGATAAGTTTCTATATATTTAAAGATATTTTGGGGAACGTCAACGGGAAAATCATAATTACCGCTGTACGGTGTAATTTTCAGCATTGATTTTGATGAAGAAACGTACACAATTGATGCAAGAAACTTGCGGTTTCCTATTTCAAAAACTATGTATCCGCCCTTTGTTTGAATTTCTTTTATCTGATAGTTATGCTCATTTATACCCGTAAGGGTTAAAAAATATAGTTTATCATACGGTATGGGGTAAATTTTTATGCAGTTTGACAGTTCGGGTTTTACAACCTGTGTATCGCTTACTGCAGGATTAGAATAAACAGGTACAACAAACACCCCTAAAAATAACAGTACGGTTAAGATTTTTATTATTCTTTCCATGATTCACCACAGTTTATATCTACTTCCAGCGGAACCTTGAACGGCTGTCCCAGTTCCATACATTCAAGAACTATCGATTTGAGTTCTTCAATTTCTGATTTTTCAGCCTCGAATACAAGTTCGTCGTGAACCTGCATTACCATTTTAGATTTCATCTTCTTTTCAGTCAACATTTTATCGACCTTAATCATAGCCATCTTGATCAGATCTGCCGCAGTACCCTGTAACGGTTGATTTATTGCGGCACGTTCAGCAAACTCTCTTATCTGATAATTAGCACTTGAAAGTTCAGCGCCGAGGTAACGTTTTCTGCCGTAGAGGGTTTCAACATATCCGTGCTCGTGGACAAAATCTATTTTGTTTGTCATATAAAGCGCAATCTTTGGATATGATTCAAAGTATTTATCAATAAATTCACCTGCCTCATCGTTTGAAATATTCAACGATTTTGCAAGCCCGTATTTTGACTGACCGTATACGATACCGAAATTAACCGCTTTGGCTTTTCTTCTCATATCTTTCGTAACTTCCTCTATCGGGACACCAAAAACTTTTGAAGCGGTAAGAGTATGAACATCAATATTACTGTTAAAGGCCTCGATTAAATGTTCATCGTCCGCCACGTGAGCCAAAAGTCTTAATTCTATCTGAGAATAATCTGCGGACAACATCATATAATTTTCCCTGTCCTGAGGGCAGAAGGCATTTCTTATTTTGTTACCTTCCTCTGAGCGGATAGGTATATTCTGCAAATTCGGATTAGAGGAAGACAATCTTCCCGTTACGGTGGTTGCCTGATTATAGGTTGTATGTATTCTTCCGTCACGTTTGCTTATAAGAGTCGGAAGTGAATCAGTATAAGTAGAGCGCAATTTTGAAAACTTACGATGCTGAAGAATAAAATCACATATTTCATATTCATTAGCCAGCTCTTCCAAAATCTCTGCTGATGTTGAACGTTTACGTTTTTTAGATTTTATACCTAATCTGTCATACAAAACTTCCGCAACCTGTTTCGGCGAATTTATATTGAAAGGCCCGCCTGCAAGCTGATAAATAAAGTCTTCCAGTTCTGCAAGTTTTTCCGTCATAAATTCAGACAGAGATTTCAAATACCCTGTATCTATAGCCACCCCTGTATATTCCATTTTTGCCAACACCGTTGTAAGAGGAATTTCTATCTCGCCAACAAGTTTCTTTTCTTCTTCTGATAAGTTTTCTCTCCAGTATTTTGTAAGGTTGTAGATGGCATAAGCCTCGTCACAGGCATACATACATGCAGAATGAAGAAGGTCTGAATTTAATTCCTTCTTTTCCGTCATAATATGGTTAAGAAAATCAAGCGCCTGTGATTCTATAAGATGGCTTCTGTTCGGATCTTTTACATAACTTGAAAGCAATACATCATAAGATATCCCGTCAAGGGTGATACCGTTTTCTTTCAGAACATAATAATTTCGTTTTGCATCATAAAACAGTTTTTTTACATTCTTATCTTCAAGCAGCGGTTTCATCAACGCAATATTTTCATCATTACCTTTGATAAAATAGTTGTTGTCATCCCCGACAGAAATTGAAAAACCGAGAATTACCGACTTATCATCATACGTATTTATCGCAAATTCTTTTGTCTTTATCTCATTTATAATTTTTTCCGTTTCTTCTCTACCGTCTAAAACTTTACACTCAAAATTAACGTCCTGAACGGTTTCCTTCATAGCCTGAGTGAACAGACCGAGCTGCCCGAAGGTTTCTTCTGCAGGTTTTTCTTCAAAAAGAGGGACTGCCTGCGGAACTTCTTGCTCCTGAGATTTTGAATTAAATGATGCAAGTATTTTATTTATATTTCTGATAAAGGAATAAAACTGCATATTCCTCAAAAATTCACTTACCTTATTAATATCCGGAAGAGCAACTTCGGCTTTGTCAAAATCAAAATCAATATCCACGTCAAGCCTTATAGTCGCAAGTTGCTGACTCAGTTTTGCAATATCTTTCCCTGCACAGATTTTTTCTCTGACAGCCTTTTGCTGAATATTTTCACAATTTTCCAGCACGTTATCGAGTGTTTGATATTCGCCTAAAAGTTTCTGTGCTGTCTTTTCTCCGATACCCTTAATTCCCGGAATATTATCTGAAGTATCACCTCTTAAACCTTTGTAGTCAATAACCTGATCAGGGTAAACACCGAGTTTGTCATAAACTCTGTTCCAGTTATATTCTATAAGTTCACCTTTTGACGGAATTAAAACCTTGATAAACCCTTCCTTATCAATAAGCTGAAAAGAGTCCTGATCACCCGTCAAAATCAGGGTTTTGTGACCTAACTTAGCAGCACGTGTTGATATCGTACCGATCAAATCATCTGCCTCAAATCCCGGTCTTGTATAAATAGGAATGTCAAAAGCCTGAAGTCCCTGACAAATGAGTTCTAACTGGGTACCCAGAGAATCGGGCATAGATTCTCTGTTTGCCTTGTAATCTTCGTACATCTCTGTTCTGAAAGTTTCGTGAGAAACGTCAAACGTTACCGCAATAGAATCGGGTTTTATCTTTGAAAGCAAATCAAAGATTGCCTTAAAAAAGCCATATACTGCCCAGGTCGGTTGATTTTCCGAATTCTTCATTGCGGTTCTTTCCAAGGCAAAAAACTGTCTGAATGCCAATGCGTGACCATCTATCAATACTAACGTTTTTCCCACTTCTTATTCCCTCAAGCTTTTATTTCATATTATTTATGATAACATAATTAGTATGCAGTGAGTAGCGAATAGTGAAGAGCTGTCTGAAAAATTTACAAATTTTAAATGAGGTAATAAGTGAATAAGAAAACATTATTTGATGTAATATCTCCGATAATGGTAGGGCCATCAAGTTCTCATACAGCAGGCGCAATAAGACTCGGGCTGATGGCCAGAAATATTTATTCAAAACCTGTCAAAAAAGTACTTTTCAGGCTCTACAACTCATTTGCTCAGACAGGGCTCGGGCATGGCACCCAGAAAGGGCTTTTAGCCGGAGTGTTGGGCTACGGAGTATCGGATACCAATATTAAAAACATATTTGATATAGTCAAAGACGTTGAATACGAATTTGAATATGCAGACGATTTAAGCAGACATCCTAATTCCGTCGACATAAATATAAACGATGAAATGAAAATTTCGGGTGAATCGGTAGGCGCCGGGGAAATAAAAATAACCTCAATAAACGGATTTTCCGTAAGTATTTCGGGTAATTATCACACGATACTATTAATGTACAAGGACAAACCGGGTATGATTTCAACTGTAAGCAACATTATCCAGTCACAAAACATAAATATCGCATCTCTTCACTGCGACAGAAATGAAAAGGGCGGAACCGCATCTATGTATATTGCCCTGGATGTAGAAGCATCAGACAACATTGTAAATATTATTTCAGGGATTGATGACGTATATTACACAACCCAAATAAGGAAGTTAGAAGTATGAGTATAACCACATTTAAAGAATTAAAAGAGGCTTGCACAAAACAAAATAAAACCATTTGGGAAATTACCCAGTCTGAAGAGGCGGTAAATGGAGATACAACTGTTGAAAAGGTTCGCGAAGAGGTTTTAAAGCATATAATCACAATGAGAGAAACCATAAAAACGGGAATGGATTCAAACGAAAAATCAGTAAGCAACTGGTGTGGAGATGACTGCGAAAAACTTGTAAAAAGATACTCCGAACATCACGCCTTATTCGGAAAATTATACGAAAAAATTCTGACTTACGCGCTTGCAACCTCAGAAGAAAATTTAAGAATGGGCAGAATTGTTGCCTGCCCGACTGCAGGTTCCTGCGGTATAATACCCGGGGTGCTTGTTGCCTACTCAGAAGAAAACAACCTGTCGGATGACGAACAGATAAACTTTCTCATAACCGCAGGGAAAATTGGAAGTATTATATCAAACAAAGTTCAGCTTGCAGGTGCAGTTGCAGGCTGTCAGGCAGAATGCGGAGTTGCCTCTGCTATGTGCGCGGGTGCTCTCGCCCAAACACTTGGCGGAGACGTTGACACCATCTTAAACGCAGTGGCACTTGCCATAAAAAACCTGTTAGGGCTTACCTGTGATCCCGTTTGCGGGCTTGTAGAAGTTCCCTGCATAAAACGTAACCCGATACTGTCAATACACGCAGTAAGTGCAGTAGAATTGGCTATGGCAGGAATAGAAAGCAAAATACCCGTTGACGAGGTAATAGATGCTATGCGTCAGACAGGGCAACTTATGTCTCCAATGCTCAAAGAAAGTTCACTCGCAGGACTTGCAACAACAAAAACCGCACTTAAACTGAAGGAAATAATTTTTAATAACCAATAATTATTTCTTTTTCTTATTTTTGTCGTTTTTGTCTTTTTTGCGCTTTTCTTTCTTTATTTCGTATATTCCTGTGTCATCCCAGCTGAATTTACGCACCTTTGAATTTTCCATCAAATTCCATCTGGACAGGTTTTCCATTGTATCAAAAGCTTTGTCGTAATCATTTTTTTTGCTTACCATTGACAGGCAAGGAATTCCCTCGTCCTTTGCAAGCATTTCAACCTTAGGGTCATAACCGACAGCCAGAGTTTTTACACCGTATTTTACGGCTAAAAGACAAGCGTGATAACGCATACCGATAAGACAATCATATTTTGATATATGATCTATAATATCCTGCTGTTTAAGCCCACAGACAAGTTTAACATTTATCTTCGGGTCAACCTGCTTCAGCTTATTAATAAATATCTGAGATACGCCCCTATCCATATCGTCCTGCAAGCACAACAATTCTATTTCTCTGTCAAAATATCTTAACTTAACCTGATTAACGATATTATCAAAAAGTTCGTCCGTTATATTGTTGAATTTTCTGAGCTGAATTCCTATTGTTTTCGTTCTTTCAGGCTGAGATACTTCAAGACTGTACGCTGGATCACAAACAAGTTTTGCCTGTTTAACCTTCCATTTATTCATTAGCTCCATACTTTTTTCATCACGAACAGACACAAAATCAGCTTTTCTAAGCAGCTTTTTGACCATACCCGGAGAATACCAGCCCTTTATCGGCCCTATTCCCTGAGCAAAGATAACAACTTCTTTCCTGCAAGCTTTTGCAAGTTTTATTATTGATGAATAGAAAAACAGACTTGCACTGCTTGTTACATTCTGAAGTAAACTTCCTCCGCCCGATATCAGAACATCACAAGATATAATCTCTTTTAAGACGTGATCAAAGGAAAATGCACTCACCGTATGAACCCCGTACATTTCATACGTTTTTCTCGGATTATGACTTAAAACAGTAACCTTACAGTCCTTCAGTTTATCCAGTAACAAACTCAAAATTAATTCATCACCGAAATTACCCGCACCATAATATCCTGATATTAGAATCTTCTTCATATATTACTATCCTTTAATTTGTTCAAGAATCTTTTTTGCCTTCTTTGAAATCTTATCTAAATCTTTTTCACCACACAAATCTCTGCCGATACCAACGACTTTTGCGCCTGAAGCAATATAATCTTTTATTTCATCGCACTTGATATTACCCATCGGCATTACATTCAAAAACGGCATCTGCCTTAATATATCTTCTATGTACAAAACCCCACCCAAAGCTGTTGTTGGGAAGATTTTGATGAGCGGCATTCTTGCCTTCCAGGCGATATATGCTTCCGTTGCCGTTGTCGCACCTGCTATGAACGGAACACCGATATTTTTCGAAATTTTTACCATATTCATCTGAAATATCGGAGATGAAAACATTGATGCACCCGCTTCAAAGGCTGCATTTGCCTGCCAGGTTGTAATTATACTTCCTGCGCACACATTTGCTTTCTTTGATATTTTTGAAATAACTTCATATATTTTAGCGTTTTCTACATTTATCTCAAGAATTTTTACACCGCCATCTATTAAGGCATTTGCAATATCTTCTGCCCTGCTTGGATCTTCTTGTCTGATAATAGGGTATAACTTCTCTTCTCCCAGTGTTTTTATTAAGTTTTTATTCATAATATTGTCCTTTTTCTCTGTGTATTATATCATAATGAGAGTAAACAGTGAATAGTGAAGAGGGTTAAATTTTGCGTTTTATAAAATTCTTGTTGATAGTTATATCGGTTTTGGTATTTCTTTGGCTTGCCTACTGGGCATCAGACACATTTATTGAACCAAAAGCATACAATTATATGGTTAAGAACTTTACAGCCTACAAACACGGAAGTCCTGACATTGTACTTGTTGTAATTGATGACAAATCTGTCGGAAGACACCGCTGGCCATGGAAAAGAGAACTCTATTGCGGAATCTTTGATTATTTCACCGAATACACAAACGCAAAATTGGTCATTCACGATACTCTGCTTATCACGGAAGAAGATAAAGTTTCGGATGCAAAGTATTTTAACAGCCTAAAACGGGTTAAAAATCTTATTGTCGGGATGATTGATTTTCCGCGCCCTTATCTGGATGAACATATGGGGGAATTGTATGATGCAAAATTCAAAGAAAAATTTGATGTCGGTATAACCGATTTAAGAATAAAACCGCAAGACTACCCGATGAAAAGTCTTGCTGTCTTCCCGAAACCGTACTTTGACGCAATTCAGAATGTAGGTTCAATTAAAGTTTTAAAGGGCTCTGACGGATACGTTACGGCAGCCATGAATGCAACAAATTACAAGGGAACCATATATCCTTCAATTGCACTCAGGGCTTATATGAAACTGAATAATGACGAACCTCTTAGTGTTACCGACAAACACGTTATCGGGGCTAATTCAAAAATTCAGATTCCTTTACTCAAAGAGAACTCCGGAATTTTTTCACTCATAAGATTCTATAAACCAAATGTTGCGGGCGGAGGATACTCGCATAAAGCATATTCCGCTATTGATATAATGGATTCTTTCAAAGAATTAAAAGCAGGGGAAAAACCGCTCATTGACCCTAAAGAGTTTGACGGCAAAATTGTTATGGTTGGTGCAAACGTAAGAGCCTCTGCTTCAGGCTTGTCGGATATTAAAAGAACACCCGTTTCGGACGACCATTCGGGGCTTGACGTTCAGGCTACAACCCTTGATAACTATCTGAACCGTTATTTCATGTGCGAAACTCCTAAATGGCTCAATTCCGTAATAACCTTGTTGTTAATGGCCTTATCATTCCTTATAATCAGAAACTTCAATTTATTTGTTGCTATTTCTGCCATTACAACAACAATTGTTTTATACATACTTCTAGCCGGATTACTCTACAGAAACGGGTATGCAATAAGCACAATAACCCCGATTTCAATGGTTATAATAACAATGATTTTTGCCTATTCCTACAGGTATATCCTTGAGGATAAAAACAAAGAAAAAATAAAAAGCGCAATGGGTAAATATATATCCGAAGACATTATGAAAAACGTCGTTCAGAATATCGACGAATTAAAACTCGGCGGTAAAAAAGCAAACGTTACGGTCTTGTTCGCTGACATAAGAGGGTTTACCTCAATGAGTGAAAAACTCTCTGCTGATGAAGTGTCAGTTATTCTGAACGAATACTTTACGGAAATAGAACCTATCGTAACACGTTACAACGGAGTCATAAACAAGTTCATAGGCGATGCCGTTATGGCAATCTTCGGAGAGCCGATACAGGATGAAAACCACCCTAAAAACGCAGTCAGATGCGCCTGTGAAATGCTTGATAAAGTAAAAGAACTTCAGGCAAAATGGCTTGATGAAGGAAAACCTAAAATTGAAATCGGTATCGGTATAAACACCGGGGAGGCCTTTGTCGGGAATATCGGTTCCGAAAGACGTATGGAATACACAGTTATCGGCGATATGGTTAACCTCGCAAGCAGAATTGAAGGTAATAACAAAACCTTTAAAACAAACCTGCTTATCAGTGCCTCTACTTACGCATCGGCTAAAAGTATTGTTGATACGGTAAAAATATCTAACGTAAAAATCAGAGGTAAAGAAAAAGTCCTCGACCTCTACGAAGTCATAAAATTGATAAATTAATTGTAACAAATTTTTAATAGTTATCCGAATACCCTAAAGTTATTCAAAAAAAATGCCGTAATTCCTGCTATAAGAAAAGGTAGGTTTGTGCGTTATGGGAAACGGTGTAGACAATAGAAGTGAATATATCAACCAATTAAGGACATTATTGCCGCCGAGTGAGTTTGCGCAATTAAACCTTGATGAACTCACCGATGCACAACTGCAAGCAAAACTTAATGAAGCATTAAATAATAACTCAAACTGGGGAGAGTTTGACAATTTCACGAGAGAAAATCCGCAAGAATCAGTCACAGAACCTTCTTCTCAAGGAGTAACAGTATCTGATAATGGCTGTACTGTTTCAACTTCTACAAACGCACAAGGAGAAGAAATTACAGAAAAAAAACAGGGAAATGAATTAATTGAGAAAATAATTAAACGCACAGACACAAATGGAAATGTTATTGAAACAGTAATAAACTACAATAATGGGAAAATAGCAAAAAAAACAGTTTCTTGCAATGGGACTGCAGTAGAAGAATCAACTTACGAAATTTCAACATCTCCTGATGGAACCAATTTTTTCATTATCAATACAAGAAACCTTGAAAATAACCAAACAACCCAGACAAAGGTTTTAGGACTGGATATTAATGGGAATTATGGAGATGAAGCTTTTGTATCAAGAAGCGTTAATGACGGAACAACCATTACAGAAACTGAAACTATGACAGGCGAAATGCTGTTGAACCTTATTAACACATATCCTCAATTAAATTTTGATACATCTCAAATTACTGCAAATAGCAGATATTTGTGTGAAAAAATTTTAGATTCAGACGGCACAATATCAACAATTAACGTTTATAACACAAGTTTAGTTAATAACCTGGACTCAGGCAATGCTAATAAATTACTTCAATTAAAAACTACTGGCTCTAACGTCAATATAGTAAAATATGATGGAAACGGTAATACAATAGCAACTGCAAATGCTGGTGACGGTTGGGAACGTATAACAAAAAGATTTTTCAGTGAAACCGGAAACAACCCGGCAGAATTAGCAAGAATGCAATCTAAAATTGAAACGTTAAATAATAATAGAAGTTCCTTACAAGCCGGAGAAGAAATTCTTATTCCGGGGGAATTTGATGCAGATTCTGCTCCGCTTCTTCACACTGAAAGTCCTGAAATAGCAAGACAGCGCGCTGCAGCAGCAGAATATAATTTAGCAGCTGCAAGAGCTAACTATTCTTCAGGAACCGGAAGTGTTACTTTGACAAAAGATTATCCGTCCGTTGAAGCATTGGCACGGGAATCTTTAAGCGAACAAGGGATTACCAATCCTACAGCACAACAAATAAATTACAGAAAAAATGAAATTATTGTTTTAAATCAAGGTAAAACATCATATCGAAGAGGAGATGTGATTGTTACCGTTACTTCTCAGCTATCTCCACAAACAAGCCAAGATTTAGTACGATTCGGTTTTACACAAAATGAAAACAACTTTATTTTTTATCAGAGATTTAATCAACTTGATGCTTCCCAACAAGAAAAAGCTTTGCAAGTAATGCAATATTGCAAAGCACATAATATTACAAATCCTGACGATATAAAAGCGGAAATACTAAAAACCCATCCGGATATTAACCTATTTGACTCAGGAAAAACTATAACTGCGTATGCACAACAAAATTCTCAATCTGCAGGAATAGGACCAAATCCTATCTCTCTTGAAACATTTATAACTACTCGACTCGGGCTTGATATATCATCCGGAAACGGAAAAATATTATATGAAAGATTGTGCTCGCTTCCTCAAAGTGAATTAAATAAAATTCCTTATGCTCAATTTAGTGGTTCCGGATTTGCTGATTTATCATTTGATGATATGCTTACAGCGTTCTCACATTATGTTCAAATACGAACTAATACAGAAAATAATATTATTCAAAGTCATAGACAAGAAGACCCTATTAATCAACGTCACCAAGTCATTGGAATGATGAGTAGAATTGTTCAACAATGCATACGAGAACTACAATCACATTTGGATAATTTAAGAGACAATATGTTTACAAATTTGGGCGAAATTATGATTGAAGATCTTCGCTCAATACCAGGGTCTGGTGCTATTGCTAATTTAGCGCATACGATGGGACTACAATCAGGTAAATTAGATGCCCTTACACAATCAATACACGACAAGATCAACTCATTACAAGAATTAAATACTAATTTATTTATTTTGGATGATAATCGCGGTTCATCAAATTTTGAACAAGCTTTTAAACGTTTTGTTGGTAATGATTACGATCCTGAAAAAGTTGAACAATTAATGGACTTAAGCCGACAAGCAGAATCAGGTGCAAGCGGTAGCAATAGCCAAGAGTTAAACCAACGATTAAGTGAATTATTAATGGACATAATGGGCAATGATTTCAAATCAAATGTTATTGATTATCTTTCATGGTCCCAGGGAGCCGGTAGTGTAGCAGAGATTGCTCTCACAACAGTGGCAACTATGGGAATTGGTTCTGCAGTTGGCGGTGTAATGGGAACTGCAACAACCCTTGCCGGTAGAGCAACTGCCAGCGCAATTACCCTTGGCTCATATTCCGGAATAAGATTTGGCTTAAATTTCCTTGATGATATTGATAATGTAATACGAGGAGAAAAAACTATTGGTGGAGTATTCGTCGGAGAACAAAATGCTGAAACTATGAGATTAGGGGCACAAATCATCCGTAGCTTCATTACCGGCGAATTATCAGAAACAGAAGCACAAACCCAATTAAACAATTTACATTTAAGTTTTGATGATTTTATGACATCACGTGGTGGTCAATGGGTTGTAAATACAACAACAAGCACAATTATCGGTGGTGTTGCAGGTGCAGCTTCGCCAATTTTTCAACGAGCAGGAATAATCGGTACACATGCAGGACAAAAATTCGCCGAAAGATTTCCAACAATAGGTAATATGTTAGGACTCAATGCTCCTGCTGTACAAGAAGTAACTACAAACATTATCACATCTAATGCAGCAGGTATAAGCGGTTCAGAGTTTATGGCGCAAACATACGCAGCACTGAATGCCACTAACATTGCAGGAAAAGGACTTCAGTTCCTTACTGAAACAATGATTTTTTATATGACTGATTTACCGATGAGCGTTATTCAAGAACTTTTATCCGAAAGCAATAATCAACTTGAGGAAGCACTTGCTAACGGAACATTAGACGAATACTTAGCAGATAAACTTAAAGAGCAGGCTGTTAGTTTATTAGAAATTAAATCTATAGGCTCAATTATCAGTATGATGATTGGTGCAAATACCGCATCCCAAGTTCAGGAAAGATTTGATGAATTTGAGACCTTGAAAAATACAACGATAAGATATGAAGATGTAACCACAGCAGATGGAAGTGGTATTCCGGTTACAAACAAAGTAATAACAGTCGAAGGGGCATCAGGGAAAATATTTATCAATGGTGACTTAGTAAGTTATTATACAAAACAAGGTCAACATATCGCAAGTGAACATATTCCTGCTAACACTAACCTTAACGACTTAGATGTCGGCTCAAAAACAACATATCTACTGGGATTGATGATAAAACTTGAAAATTATGCTTCAGGTCGAAATACAGCCTTAAATCCTGTAACACAACGTCAAAACACAGCATTAAATCCTGCAACAAATAGAAGCGTCAGATTATCAGAACCTGAACAACCGGCAAGCAACATAAATGGTATTAGTCCTCATGGTC
>JAILHQ010000027.1 GCA_024695725.1 Cyanobacteria bacterium RUI128
GGACTTGATGAAGACCTTGCAAAATATTATTCAAAATTAAACAACCCTCAAAAAGCGTTAGAATTAACCAAAGATGAGTTGTTAAGAGCAAGATGCCTTATGGAATTAGGCCGAAATGACGAAGCAATCGAACTTTTAGAATCTGTTCATAACAAGTATAAAAAAGACTCAAAATACGCAGCGCTTATTGCACAGTATTATTTTGAAACAGGAGATTTAGATACCGCCCTGGAAAGAGTTGATGAGTTTGCTAAAATAGAACCAAATTCACCGTTAATCTATCAAATGAGAGCACTGATTTATGAAAAGAAGGGCGATGAATTTCAAGAACACGTTAACTGGGCAAAATTCAACAACCTGAGAGGGGATACCGATGTTGCTATGAATGAATACATGATTGCACACCAACTTGATGACCAAAATATTGAAATCATTACGACAATAGCAGAAACTTTAGACCAGACGGATAAAAACCGTTCTATTGAGTTTTATGAAAAACTGCTAGATCTTGAACCAAATAACAAAAGAGCCTTACAGAAGATGGTTGAATTTAACGAACAAATCGGAAACTATGTAATAATGGTGGACTATCTCGAAAAACTTAAACAGATAGACCCAAGACATCCGTTCATTGTTGAAAACTATGACAGATTATCCGATTTACTCACTAACCCGCCATCATTTATTGATAATCTGCTTAAATTTTTCGGAAAAGTTTAACAGAGGCAGGGGTATAACTATATTGTTTAAAACAACCAATCTGCCCCCTATATTTATTTTTCAAAATATGATAGAATTATTCTATAAAGACAGAAGCAGAGAAAGGTAAATACAGATATGCGTGAGCTTATAAAAAAAGATCAGATAGTCACAATCATCCCGCACGATTTCAAGGATACAAACAAAGGTAAAGTTACGGATGTATCACTTGAAGGTTTCACAATGGAGCTTAAATATATTCCGAGAGGACTGATTAAGCAGAATGTTTGTGATTTTTATTCTATGACAAGCAACGGATATCTTTACTTTGAATCTTATATCAAAGAGGTTAATGGGAACACAGTATCTATTGCTAACCCGAAGAAACACAGATTTTTACAAAGACGTAAATTTACACGTATCAAATTCCTTGAAGACCTTGAACTTCAATATGAAGGAATTACACACAAGGTTCAGACCCTTGACCTTTCTGCCGGCGGTATGAAATTGAGAACAAAAGAAAACATCAATATTGAGTACGCTTATAAAGTATGTATCAAACTCAATGATGAAATCGAAGTTAACTGTAAATACCAGCTTATTCGTGTTGAAAAGAACAACGACGGCGAATATATTATCTCTGGACAATTCACAAACCTGAGTAACGTCGATAAAATGTCACTTGTTCAATTCTGTATGAAGAAGAGCATGGAAACCGCCAACAAATAGAGGAGGGGTAAATTTAAGGGTAAATGTAAGGGTAAATGTAAGGGGAAATGTAAGGGGAAATATAATATTTTTATCCCTTAAAATAAGATTTGCCTGCTGATATAGTTATGAGTTTTTTAGATTTATTCAGAAAAAAGAACAGAAAGTTATTATTCACAACACCTTCACATTCACAAAAGTTTTGTATTGTGAATAAGTTCAGGCATTTTTACAAATGCGACCTGTCTGAAACTGATGCACATAACCCTGAAATTGTTTTAGAAAAGGCGCAGAAAAGAGCCTCTGAGATATATGGAACAAAACAGACTCTCTTCCTGACAAATGGTTCGTCATCAGGCATTATAACAGGGGTTTTAGCGACGACAAAAAAAAATGATAATGTTCTTATATGGGATAAGTCTCACAGATGCCACAAAAACGGTGTAGAACTGGCAGGCTGCAAACCTGTATATTATGAATTGCCAACAAATAAAGAATGGGGTATCCCGGATAAAACGACCGCTGAAATACTTGAACCGCATTTAAAACAGGGAAATATAAAAACGGTTATTGTGACCTCTCCGAGTTATTACGGAATTGTTTCGGATATTCCAAAGATAAAAAAAATGTGCGAAAAATATAACGCATATTTAATTGTTGATGAGGCTCATGGTGCTTTGTACCCGTTTTCAGACAAACTGCCAGAATCTGCGGTAAAGGTTGCAGATATTACGGTTCAGTCTTTGCATAAAACAGCGGGCGGACTGAACCCGACAGCTCTTATACATTCAAATCTTAATTATGACCTTCAGCCTTATTTTGACAAGGTAAATACCACCTCACCGTCATATCCTTTGCTTGCAACAATAGAGGCTAATATAAACTATCTCAACGGAAAAGGAAGAATTTATACGGATAAACTTATTGATAGCATAAAAGAACTGAGAGAAAGCGCTCCAAACATAGAATTTGGCGGAGATGACATAACAAAGATTTTAATAAAAAAGAACGGACTGACAGGGTATCAGCTCTCTGAACTGCTTTTTGACAAATACAATATTGAAGACGAAATAACAAATAAAGAATCAACAATGCTCCTCACAGGCATTGGGACTTCAGAGAAAAAACTGAAAAAACTAAAAGATGCTTTAGCTAAAATTAGCTAAATAAATCGGCCAGTCTGTCCCATTCTTCATCTTCAAACTTATCTGAAGTATCCTCCATACCCTTAGTAAATTCATAAGCAAGATCATCTTTTGATATTCCGGTAACATCAGCAATATCTTTCTTGCTCAAACTCCTCATTTCAGACTCGGAAGCGCCACCCGAAGCCGAACGCGTTCTGCTCGTTATTGAGTCACTGCTCTTAAAAATATTGTTAGCTGATTGGTTAACTCCGCCTGAAAACATAACATGTCCTGAAATTGTACTCTCTCATTAATATAAAGTCATATAAAAACACTCAATTTCAGAGGCAGAAAAAATGTTTACAGTTCTTTAAATAAAAAAAGAGAGCCTAAGCCCTCTTTTTTATATCTTCAGTCTGATATTTCCTAGTTATAATCAAGATTTATCTGAGAGAACTGAACAATTTTGTTTCTGCCTCTGTGTTTTGCGTTATACAGAGCGTGTTCAGCATATCTGATTAAAGTATTTGCATCTTCGTGAACATTTTCCATACAAGGGAAAGTAGCAATACCGCCTGAAATAGTAATCGGATGTCTTTCTTCTTCACCTGCAGGAATAAATTCCATCTTCTCAACAGATCTTCTGAATCTTTCGGCATAAATAAACGCATTATCTTCAGAAGTGTTAGGTAATATCAGCAAGAACTCTTCATCACCATAACGGGTAACAATATCTTCTTTACGTACAGATACATCTAACATGCCTGCAACGTTTCTGAGAAGGATATCGCCCCATTCGTAACCGTACATATCGTTGACTGCCTTAAAGTAGTCCAAATCGAACAATATGCAGGAAACTTTTGTTTTGTAACGTCTTGAACGAGAGATTTCAGCTTCAAGAGCTTCCTGTAAGTATTTTCTGTTATGAAGTCCAGTCAACTCATCAGTTGTACTGACTTCATTCATTTTTTCTTTGTAATAACTAACCTTCAACAAAGCTTTTGCTCTGATTACAAACTCATCCTTATCAACAGGTGCAGATATAAAGTCATAACCTTCAGCTCTGACTATGGTGTTGAATCTGTTTCCCACAAACAATATAGGACAAGTAAATTTTGTCGTCATCAGAATATCCGACAAATTATCGACACTCTCAACAACAATAAGTGACGGGTTGAGCATTGCATGCTCTCTCATAATAGAACCGTCTTCAACACGAATTGAAACTTCATCAATGTCCGCCAACATATTAGCCAGAGGAGTTGCCTTATTTTTTGAATAAATTACAATATTTGCCATTTCACTATACCTCTTCTTAGTAAGTTGATTATAACATAATTAGTAAAGATAAACAATATTTAATAATAAAAGACACCGACTTGCGCCGGTGCCTCTTACTTATTTATAAGTTGTGAATTATTTCACTGAGTTGTATCTTTCTGTGATAGTAACGATACCAGTCTCAGGTGTCTTGAAGACAGTCTTAGCAATTCTCTTAGCGATTGCAGATTGTTCATCGTCATCATCAGCCGCGAACGCGATTGGTGTGAATGATTGAGCTAATTGAGAATCTACACCTGACTGAACAAGGTTATTGAAGTTCTTCATCAATTCTTGAACAAGTGTCTTGTCATTGATATCAACACCGTTGATGATTACATTAACACCATCAGTTGTACCGGTGATATTTACAGGGTTACCGTTGATAATCAAATCACCGATACCGTCATCATCGCCATCAGCGATTAAGTCACTACCTGTAACACCGCCGCCTGCATTGATGATTACATCATCTTTACCTTCGATATCGTTAACAATGATGTCACCATCAGCATCGATATGTACGTTGTTACCTGTACCGTCTTCAACGTCTGCGTTACCGCCTGCGTTGATAATCAGGTCACCGTGTTTGTTGTCATCAGTATCAGCGTGAGCATCAGTTACATCTGCGTTACCGCCTGCGGTAATTACGATATCCTGAGTTGCATCAGCACCGTCAACTGTTACATTACCGTTATCAGCTGTGATAGTGATATTGCCTTGACCATCCGGTGCACCTTCTTTGTCATCACCGTCTGCTACCAAATCTTCAGCTGTAATGTTGCCATTATCAGATACGATTTCGATATCAGCACCGTGACCACCGTCAACTACAACGTCACCGTTACCCTTAACGATTAAGTCACCAACATCATCACCATCGCCATCTGCGATTAAGTTTTCACCGGTTACTTTACCGTTATCAGAGATAATGATTACATCATCGTCACCTGTGATATCTTTTGCTGTGATATCATCATTAGCATTGATTTCAACATTGTGACCTGTACCGTTGTCAACATCAGCCTTACCACCTGCATTGATAATCAGATCTCCAGCCTTGTTGCCGTCTTTATCAGCGTGAGCATTAGTTACGTCTGCATCGCCGCCAGCTGTAATGATTACATCGTGGTCGCCGTTTGCACCGTCAACTGTTACATCACCATTGTTAGCTGTGATAATAATATCACCTTGTGTATTGTCATTTGGAGCAGTTGTGTTTATGTTAGTAGCTTCGATGTCACCACCATTTGAAGTGATTACTACATTAGAACCGCCTGCATTTGATGCAACTACATCGTTGTCTGCAACGATAGTCAATTTACCCTGACCGTTTGCATCTGAATCTGCTGTTGTATTAGTTACATTAGCAAATCCCTTAGTATCATCAGTGCCCTTAAGAGCAGTGATTGTTATATCGTGAGTTGCTGTTGTGTTAGCAACTGTAGCGTTACCTTCACCGGTGTAGATAGTAATGTTACCATTATTATCATCATTACCTGTAGCACTTAAACCGATAGCTGTAATGTCACCCTTGTTAACAACTGCTTCGATGTTAGCACCTGTGAAGTTTGTACCGTTTGTATTGTCTAAGTTGAAGTCACCAGTATTAGCTCTTAATACTAAGTCACCTACATTGTTGCCATCGTTATCAGCAAGTAATTTACCTGTGATATCGATTTGACCGTTTTCAGCGATAACCTTAAGGTCTGTATCAGCGATGATGTCGCCTACTGAAATGTTACCGTTACCTGTTGTAAGGTTAACATTACCAGCCAAATCATCTGTTAAACCCTGTTGGCTAGCTGTTAAGCCGCTTGCAATGATGTTACCGTTATCGATAGTAACTTCAATGTTAGCACCACCGAAATCAGTACCTGTCATTGTTAAGTCGTCAGAACCTAAGTTCTTAGCTGTTTGACCTTTGATAACCAAGTCACCAACACCGTTAGCTTCGTTATCAGCCTTTAATTGACCGGTAACTGTGATGTCACCGTTTTCAGCGAGCACTTTAAGGTCTGTATCAGCAATTACATCACCTACTGTAATGTTACCGTTATCAGTTGATAATACGAAGTTACCAGAAGTATCGCCTGCAGAATGTCTGTCAGTTGTTAAACCGGTAGCTGTGATATCACCTGATTCAATATCAACGATGATGTTAGCACCACCTGCATTTGTTGAGTTAAGAGTTAAATCAGTAGCTCCTAAATCTTTAGCAGTTTTACCTGTTAAGTTAAGTTCGCCAACGCCGTTATCTTCGTTATCAGCAATTAACTTGCCTGTAACTGTAATATCACCGTTTTCAGCGAAGATCTTAAGATCTGTATCAGCGATTACATCACCTACTGTAATGTTACCGTTGTCTGTTGATAAGATGAAGTTACCAGAAGTATCACCTGCTGCGTGTCTGTCAGTTGTCAAACCGCTTGCTGTGATATTACCATCAACGATATCAACTATAATGTTAGCACCGCCTGCATTAGCTGAACCTAATGTTAAATCAGCGACACCTGAATTATATGCTTTTTGAGCAGTTAAGTTTAATTCACCAACACCATTATCTTCGTTATCAGCAATTAACTTGCCTGTAACTTCGATATTGCCGTTTTGTGCATAAACTTTTACATCAGTATCACCTACAACGTTACCGATTTTAACGTTTCCGTTAGTTGAAGTAACGACTACGCTTCCTGATGTGTTATCTGTGTCAGCAGCAGCCTTAACTGCATTGATGTTTTGAGCATCAACATTGCCTGTTGCTGTTAATTTTAAGTCTTGTACAGTGTTACCTGCATTTGTTACGTCAAAGGTTGTGTTAGCAGCTTTTGCGTCAACGTTAGCAACCTTTGTATCAAAGTTTAATGCTAAGTCGTTAGCACCATTGTTTGATGACTGGATAGCTACTGCACCGTAATCAGATGCACCGTTTGTACCAGGATGATACTTAGTTGTCATAGCTATATAGTATTCAGATTTACCGCTGTCAACGTTACCTTCCAAACCGATTACTGCACCGGTAGGAGCGTTGATTGTGATTGAATCAGATGTGATAGTACCTGAACCGATAGCCTGAACAACTGATGAATCAGTAGAAGTTAATGCAATTGAGTTTGCAGTAACATCAGTACCGAAACCAATTGACCAAGAAGCCAAACCGGTGATATCACCTGTTACGTTAACTGCACCTTCAGAAGGAACATTTAACTTCTTATAATTACCGAAGATGATTGAGCTGGCAACCATATCTAAGTCACCGTTAACTGTTGTATCATCAACTCTGACATAACTCTTGTCATGTGTATTTAATGTTGTAGAACCTACTGTGCTGCCTGATAATACGATGTACTCATCAGAAGTAGCTTGTACTGTGCCATTTACAGTTGAACCTTCAATTTTGATAATATCTTTACCGTCTGCTACAACGTTTCCACCTACAGAAGAAGCGTTTACAAACAGACCGTTTTTCTTATCTGAACTGTCAACTGTATCTTTCATATTTAAGTTGCCTGCGATATTTGAACCGTCAAGAACCTGAACCATATCAGCTTTAGCATCAGCATTACCGCCTACTGTCAAACCTGATAACTGGATACCGCCTGTTGATGTAACATCAACGTTACCTGCTACATTACCTGATACATAAGCATTTTCGCCTGCAGATAATGTTAAGTCACCAGATAATGTTGCATCAATAGTGTTTCTTCCAACTGAAGTTAATGTTGCATCTTTACCTTCAATTGAGAACTTAGTATCAACATAGTATGGTTCTAATGTTGCTAATGTTACGTTGTAATCTCCGCTTGCACCTGTCATTAAATCGTAGTAAACAGATGTGCTTGCACCTGATGCAGGTTCACCTTCAACGGTAATAATAGCACCGTTTGATGCTGTTAATGTGATGTTACCATCGTTTCCAGCAGCATCTCTTGCGATTAACTTACCGTTACCGCCATTAACTGAGTGTGCAGCTAAGATAGATGATTCTTCTGATGTCATTGTAATATTGTTAGCTCGAACTGTATCAGAAAAACCTGTTGAATATTTAGAGGTTACATTTAAATCCCCATTTACTGTAACTGATGTGTTTGTAGGGATGCTTGTCTTTTTGTAGTTACCAAAAATAGCAGTTGCACCCTTAACATCTAAGTTACCGTTAATTGTTGAACTTTCAACTCTGACATAACTTGTATCATAAGCATTTAAGTCAGTAGCACCAACTGTGCTGCCCTTTAACAGGATGTATTCAATTGCATCAACATCAACTGATCCTGAAACATTTGAGCTCATAATCTTTGCTACATCTTTTGCATCTACTGTTAAGTTACCGTTAACTGTAGATTTGTTAAGATAAGCACCCTGTTCTCTATCGTCATTGTTGAAATTGTCTTTTATTGTTAAGTTACCGTTAACTGTTGAAGCATCGGTAATCAAAACCATATCTCCGGCAACTGTTGCGGTAGAACCGTTTAAAGTTGACTCGGAAATTCTTGTGTTATTACCTTGTTTAGATGCTGCGATAAGCTGAATGTCACCGTTCTGTGTCTGAATAGTTGTGTTAGCAACATTCAAAGGAACTGAAGTCGTTTCAAGAACTGTGTTGTTATTAGCATCTTTAACAGCTCCTGCTACATAGTTAGCACCGTCTGCTGTAACTAAAACTACACCGTTTGCAGATGGTGATGATAAAGTAGCTGAGTCAAAGTGAACACCGTTTGCAATAATGTTGATGTCAGGAGAAGTAAGTGTACCTCCTACTACAGCAACAACTGCGCCTTCGGTTCCGCCGGCTACGGTTCCGATATCATAGGTGTTAAAATTAAGATCATCAGCAAGGCCTGTTAAATCTTTAGTGGTTAATACTAATGAACCTGCTGATGTGAATGTTCCGCCGTTGAATAAAATACCGTTAGGGTTAGAGATGATAATCTTACCGTTATCGGCTGTAATCTGACCGGCGATTTTGGAAATACTTCCTTGTGTAACAACGTTCAATACACCGTATGTTCCGTTGTTAAAATATAATTTTTGTCCGTTGTCAACGTTGAATTTTGACCAGTCAATCTTTGTGTGATTGTCAAATCTCAATGTTGCGTTTGTTTGGTTTGTTTCGATCTGTTTAAGACCTGCTGATGCGTTCCTAATAACTGCGCCTGTTCCGCCGAGAACCTGAGCGTTGTTAAAAGAATCAACTCCTCTTGTGAGTACAGTAGCAAATGACATCTGCATACCTGAGAATGCTACACATAAAACTACTGCAATCGTTCTTTTCATAATGTTTTTCATAATCTATATGTCCTTTTCTTATGTAATTAATTCTCTTACCAAGTCTACTGAATATTAATACACACAATGTGACAGTATAACTATACTAACATATCAATATTCGTAAATATAAAAATTTGATAAAAAAAAGCTTTTTTCTTAATGTTTCTTTACAATATGTTAGAGAGAGAGTAGGAGAGAGTTTGAGTCCACTGCGTTTTACACCTTTATATAATTTTTATATTTTGTTCATGCTTTTTATTGATAAACTTATCTGCCGACATGTCGAATAATTTATAAGAAAAATAATGCTAAATTAAGAGAAACAATAAATACGGAGATTTGTCATGAAAAGTTTAAGATTATTTTTTGTCATGTGCTGCATTCTGATGTTTGCCCAAATCGGGTTTGCATCAGATAAAATAGGGGTTGTGGATATTCAGGTGCTCGTGTCAAAATCACATGCCGTAAATGAACTGAAACAAGAGCATAACGCACAACTTCAGTCACTCGACTCAATAATAACCGAAGCACAAAATGCTATCGCTCTGGAAAATGATCCACAAAAGATTATTGAATTACAGGATAAGTATAACGCTGAGTTTAACAAACAAAAAGAACTTATCGATAACCGATACAAAGCCGGACTGTCCACCCTGGAGGAAAATCTGAAACATGATATAACAGAGAGTGCAAAAAGACACAATTATGATATTGTTATTGCAAAAAATGTCGTGTTCCTCGGTGGAGACGATATTACTGATATAGTTGCAAAAGATATAAGGTAAATTATAGTTTAGCGGGGGTAAATATATTTATATTTATATTTATATTAAAATATAAATATGAAGAGAATCATATTAGCATCGGGCTCACCGAGAAGAAGAGAACTTTTAAAAAACGCAGGACTGAAATTTGAAATACATCCGTCTGGCTATGAAGAAACGCTTGACAGTGATATCTTTACCCCTGAAAAAATAGAAAACCTTGCGTATAACAAGGCTCTCGATGTTGCAAAAGAATATAGCGAAGGAATTATAATCGGTGCTGATACTGTTGTCGTACTGAACAACAAAATTCTTACAAAACCGCACGACAGAACAGATGCATATATCATGCTCAAAAATCTGAGCGGAGTACCCCACACTGTTGTTACAGGCATCTGTGTTATTAATAAATACACAAATAAAACCAAAATAAAGGCTGTTACAACGACTGTTGAATTTGAGAGTCTGACAGATGAACAAATCAACTTCTACATTGATCATTTCAAACCGTTCGACAAAGCCGGAGCTTACGGTATTCAGGAGATGCCGAAAGAATATATTAAAAATGTTGAAGGCAGTTTTGAAAACGTGATCGGGTTATGCACAAAAACCGTAAAAGAAATGATAGAGGATTAATATATTAATATATAGCTCTCTTATATAATTATATAGTTTTGTTCATGCTACAATATTTACAATAAATGGAGATTAAGAAATATGAGAATGTCAAAACTGTTTGTGCAAACACTTAGAGAGTTTCCTTCCGATGCGGAAGTTGTTTCACATAAATTTTTAGTAAAAGCAGGATTTATAAGAAAACTTACAAGCGGGGTTTATAATTATTTACCCCTTATGTGGAGAGTCTTAAAAAAGATTGAAAATATCACAAGAGAAGAAATGGATAATGCCGGTGCACAGGAGCTTCTTATGCCTTTCGTTCAACCTAAAGAACTTTGGGAAGAATCAGGCAGGTGGGAAGTGTACGGTAAAGAGCTTATGAGATTAAAAGACAGACACAACAGAGAAATGTGCTTAGGACCTACTCACGAAGAAATTATCACTGCGGTTGCACGTGACGGGCTTAAATCATACAAACAGCTCCCTGTAAACCTGTATCAAATTCAGTCAAAATTCAGAGATGAAGTAAGACCAAGATTCGGCTTACTCAGAGGACGCGAATTTATTATGAAGGATGCCTACAGTTTTGCAACCACTCAGGAAGAATTAGACAAAGAATACGAAAATATGGCTCAGGCTTACAGAAACATTTTTAACCGTTGTGGTTTGCCTACGAAAATGGTTCAGTCAGACAGCGGTGCTATTGGCGGAAGCGTTAGCCATGAATTTATGGTAATTACGGACACTGACGCAGGGGAAAACGATGTATTCTATTGTGAATGTGATTATTCGGCAAACTCTAATCACGCAGTATCAAACTTGCCTGATGCAGACACTGACGGAGGTAAATACGGTTACAATGAAAAGAAAGTTGTCGATACCCCTAATACCTTCTCTATTGAAGAATTATGCGATTTTCTGAAGATTCCGGCAACACTTATTTGTAAGTGTTTGGTATATATTGCTGACAGCAAACCTGTTCTTGCTCTTATCAGAGGGGATAAACAGGTTGAAGAAACCAAACTTATGAACGCACTGGAAGCAATCGAAATAAGAATTGCAACAGCGGAAGAAATCGAAGAACTTATGCAAAAACAAGGTTTCAACGCAGCAAAAGGCTTCATTAGTCCTATCGGGATGAAAGATATAACAATCATTGCCGACGATACTATAAAAGAATTAAAGAATTTTGTAGTGGGTGCCAATGAACAAGATAAACACATTGTTGGTGCAAATATTAGTGACTTTAAAATTGATAAATTTACCGATATCAGACTTGTTGAAGCAGGCGAATTTTGCCCTCAATGCGGCAAGCCACTAAATGTTACAAGAGGTATTGAAGTCGGTAATATCTTCCAGTTGGGCACAAAATATTCAAAACCTATGAACGCAGTTTATCTCGATCAAAACGGAAAAGCTCAGCCATATATAATGGGCTGTTACGGTATAGGTATTTCAAGAACGGCTGCTGCTGCAGTTGAAGCGCATCACGACGACTGGGGTATAAAATGGCCTGTTGCTATTGCACCATATCATGCTATTGTTGTACCGGTTGCAACAAATGACGAAACACAAATGAATGTTGCAGAAAAGATATACAATGACTTAAAAAATGCAGGCATAGAAGTTGTGCTTGATGACAGAAATGAACGTCCTGGTGTTAAGTTTAAAGATGCCGACTTAATCGGTTTCCCTTACAGAATCACCGTCGGTAAAACTATTGTTGACGGCAAGGTTGAACTTGTTGTAAGAGAAACAGGAGAAAAAACCGAAATGACTCCTGATGAAGCCACATCTAAAGTTATTGATTATATTAAAGCAGCTTTAAGCTAAAGTATAATAATTGTAAATAAAAAAAGAGAGGTGTTGACCTCTCTTTTTTTATTAAATATAATACATAGGTATTGTGTAGATATTAAGGAGAAAATATGAACGTTAAAAGCATCGGTCCGCAGACAAAAAAAGTCGTTAGTGCAACAAGAGAGGCTGTTCAGCAAAGAACACACAACCCTGTAAATACCTATGAGTTCCATTTAGGTTTCGTTCCCGAACACCTGAATTCAAATAACAGACTGGCACAACAGAGTAGTGCAGAGTACTTTATAAACCAATTAATATAATTAATATATTTAGCCTTAGCCGCTAAATGTTTTAAAGCTGCCTTCGATATTTTTGGAAACAACCTTCTGGCAAGCTTCCATTTCTGTTTGGAGAGCGCTTTGTTCCGTATTTAACTGCTCAAGCTTCAGTTGAAGTTGTCTGTCCTGAGCCTGAATAACTTCTGTTTTTGCGTTGATATCAGCAATCTGTTTATCGTACTGATCTTTTTCATAGTAATACTTATTCATTGCATCGTCGTACGCTTCATCATCCTTGATGGTTTCCACATTCAGTGTATAAACAACAGAATCATCTTCAAATTTAACCGTAGAAAATCTACCCTGCCCATCTGTTTCCATTAAAGCTTTTTTAACTTCACTTACCTTTGTTTCAATATACAAAGCATTATAGTAAGATAATTTATCCTGCTGACTGTCAATACCGTTATTTGCAACAGACTGTTCACTGTATGCACTTAACAAGCTTGAGTTCAAATCATCAACAGTTGTGTAATAGGTTTGACCTGCCATCTGGAACTGATACAATGTACCATTTATATATTCACCGTTATCATCAAAACAAGCCTTCAAACGATCATAACTTAATTTATCACCGTTTTCTCCGCCCATATCACGAAGCAACTGCTTAATAACAGCATCAATTGTAATATCTGTTTCATAATCGTCCGCAGTGATTTGTTTCAGTTCACAGTTTCCGACAGAGGTGTAATCACCAAAGATTGGGTTATTTGTTGCAGATGAAACAGTCAAGGTATTCAACGATGTATCATCAACTTTTATCGCATTCAGCTTCGCTTTTGAAACGTAGTGCTGACCGTCTGTATAATAAGTCGTTGTGTCTTGTTTTCTTACGGTTATAGATCCGTTTTTAGTCGCAGTAACCAAATCAACATCATCCTTGCAGATATATTGATTGCCGGAACTTTTATAGTAACTTTTGGACTTGTCATACAACGCACCATATGTCTGCTTTAATTTTGTAACTTCATCAGCATTATTCATATTAACAGCATCATAGGTTGTTCCGCTGTACGTAATCTTATCGGTCGTCTCATTATAAGCAAACTTTGTATAGTCTGTTTCTGTTGCAGCAATTCTGTCAGTTTTATACATAAAATCTAACTGCTCTGTAACATCTCTGTTAGTGTTTTGATCAGACGGTTTGTAAATAGACGTAACTTCCTGGTTCAAAGCATTTGTCATTACAAGTGTATAAGTATCTCTGTCAGGATTATAAGCAATAGTTTTAACAGTATAATTCGTAGTCGCCAAATCACTGAACTGATTTGTTTTTGTAGCCTGAACCTGAGGATCGCTCAGATACTTACGCTGACCGGTATAAACGTTTTCATAGTGGTAACTTGAAACAATGTAGTTAAACTCTTCGTTTGGAGTACCTATCTGATAGAAGTTATCAATTACAGATGTATAATTACCATCACTCCAAGAGTATTGCAACTTAGTAAAGTCTGTCGTTGAAGGCGGAGTCGGAACAGACATCGTAAGCATCTGATTGAACAAATCAGCACTCTGATTTGATAAATTAAGCCTTTGATGGTTAATTTGCTGACCTTCGTATTCTACATTTGTCTTTCTTGCAGACAGTGATAAATATCTCGCCTGCGATGCTGCTAAACCCATAGTTTGCCCTCTGATTTTGTACTTTTGTATGTCTTTTTAATGATTTTTAGCGAAAAGTCAATGGTTATAACTTCCCAATATACATGCTACAGGCTGTTTTCAGGTAATTCAATACCCGGGGGTTAAATATCATTCAGATGAAGTATAAATTTAATATAAACGAACTAAAAAAGACGGACTCAAAAGAGTCCGTCATCTTATATTTATTTGTTCCTGACTATTTTATGTTTGAATAAGTCCAGGCATCAAATGTAGGTGTTTCAGAAATGTTCATTTCCTTCTTAGTTTCACCTGTTGTCGAATCATCGTGAGCGATTGGTTTGTACAATCTGTTATAGTATTCTACAACCATTCTGTCTGAATTGAAGTAAGCATCAGCTGTTCTGATAGCCTGTCTCATCATTCTTGCCCATTCTTCCTTATTATTATAATAAGTAGGAATAGCTCTGTTTTCGATGATATCCATTATACATTCGTGATCTTTCCAGTGTCTTTCTTCCCAAGGCATTTCATCATCTAAACCTTCGTATTCAACAGTGTAACCGTTGATTCCATCGAATGTACCTTCTACAGTCCAACCGTCAAAGATTGACAAGTGAAGAGCACCGTTAGCGTTAGCTGACATGCCTGAAGTACCTGAAGCTTCGAAAGGTCTTAAAGGTGTGTTCAACCAAATATCAGAACCTTTCTTAAGCATTGCTGATAATTGAAGCTCATAACCAGGAAGAACAACAACATTCTTCAATGAGTGAGAACGATTCAACAATTTGTTGAACATTTCCTTACCCATAACATCATCCGGATGGAATTTACCAGCAAAGATGATTTGAATCTTATCTTCATCAAGCAACTTGTTAATTCTGTCTTTATCCATAAGAATCAACCAAGCACGTTTGTAATCGGCAAATCTTCTTGCCCAGGTAATTGTTAATACATCAGGGTTGAATCTCTTACCTGCAACGTTAGCAATATACTTGAACAATTCTTTTTTCATTTCGTGCTTAGTGGCAAGCAATTTTTCTGAAGAATCATCACCAGTAATTCTCTTATCCTGCCAGTAGTGGAGGTTAACAGCGTTCGTGATAGCTCTGATAGGGCATCTTCCGTCAACCCATTCCCACATCTTGTTAGCAACAAGACCGTGCAATTGTGATACTGCGTTTGCGATTCTAGACATTCTCAAAGCTGCAACTGTTAATGAGAAGTTTTCGCCACCGAGTTCGATAGCCTTTTCTCTTGAACAGCCTGAGAAGAAGCCACCCTGCATCAATGTATCAACCCAGTGAACTTCGTTACCTGCAGCAACAGGTGTGTGAGTTGTGAATACAGTTCTCTTCTTAACTTCTTTCAAATCGCCGTTGTATTGTCTCAATAATTCAAATGCAGCCGGCAATGCGTGACCTTCGTTCATGTGAACAACTTCAAAGTTGTAACCAACTTTCTGAAGAACTCTGATACCAGCGATACCCAAGATGGTTTCCTGAGCAATTCTGATTCTTTCGTCACCATCATAAAGTCTGTGAGAAATTCTCTTTGCCCATTCACTATTACCGTCAATATCAGTAGTTAACAAGTATACCGGGCAAGCACCGAACAATTCTGGTTCTACTCTGTATGCTTTAACTTTTACTTTTTCGCCAAAAGTTTCTACTTCAACAGTTACATCAATATCAGTCAAGAAATCGTAGTACTTTCTGATATAAGCGACTTCGACATTGCCTGAATGATCAATTCGTTGATCGTAGTAACCGTATGACCATAACATTGTTACACCTACCATAGGCATTTGAAGATATCCTGCAGATAACATATGAGAACCTGCAAGGAAACCTAAACCGCCTGAATAAGTATTCAGTGACTGATCTAATGCAATTTCCATTGAGAAATATGCTACATTTGGTAATGACATAATTTTATTTCCTTTTCTTAATAATAATACTTTTGAGCTATAAAGATAGCGCATTTTATACTTATACCAATAACATAGCATAAATTCAATATTTTTCTTGAAATTTTACACAAAAAACCAGTATAATCCCTGAAATCTAGGGTATTGACAGTGTTTTTAAGTTGTGAAGATTTGTTACAAAAAATAATACTTTAGAGCTAGTTTGCACGAATTAGTCAAACTGTGTAGAATAGGTTACGCAAAAAACAGAAAAAGACCGAAAATTTCTTCCGGTCTTTTTTCGTTTGTATATAAATTTTATTTATTCTTCATCTGACTTATCTGATGCTAACTCTTCATCATCTTCTTCGTCTTCTTCATTCTTTTTGATTTCTTCAACAACCATCTTTGCCATTTCAACAGCTATTGCGTGTCTTGTTTCGGCAGGACAGTTCTGAAGCATACTTATTGCAGTTCTGACTGTTTCATCGATATCGTACCAACGATTACGTTTCTGGGTAGCCAAATCAACCTCGGTTGCATTGATAATTTCGGACACTTCTTCGTATTTTGAGTCTTCAATGTTGTGCTCTGTAATAATCTTAATCAGATTGAGCGCAATCTTAATCTGGGTATCATCCCCCGATTCTTCCAAAGTCTGCATTGCAGATGACAAAACAGGGTCTTGATCGTACCAGCGTCTTGCATTTGTTGTAAATTCTTCTTTCATTTATCCCTCCATAAACACAGGGCTACTCTCCGTACGTCAATTATACAATAGGTCTTTCTTTTTGTAAATAATTTTTATCTTATAATTTTGTTGCAAATTTGTTATATCTTAAGTCTTGTTTTATAATTGTGAGTGCGAATAGAGATTACATAAGAGGGAACAAATTATGCTGATAATTATGAGAGAGAATGTGAGTCAGGATTGTATCGACAGAGTTGTGCAATTCATTGAGTCACGCGGGTTTCAGTCCCATGTATCAAAAGGTGAACTTCATACGGTCATCGGTGCTGTCGGTTCAAAGGTAATCGACCCGAGAAATATCGAACTTCTTGACGGGGTGCAGGAGGTTATCAAGATTTCTTCCGGTTACAAACTTACCAGCAGAATCTTTAAACCTGAAGATACGGTTATTGAAGTTAACGGCATTAAATTCGGCGGAGGAAACGTCGGATTGATTGCAGGGCCTTGTACTATTGAAAGTTATGAACAGTTAGACAAAACCGCAGAACAGCTTAAAAAATCCAATGTAAGAATAATGAGAGGGGGCGCCTTCAAACCCAGAACATCACCTTATGCCTTCCAGGGCTTAGGCGAAGAAGGACTTAAAATGTTCAGAAGTGTTGCCGATAACCATGGCATGGCAATCACGTCAGAGATCATGGAAAGTTCTCAGCTCGATATGTTTGAAAAATATGTAGATATCTTCCAAATAGGTGCAAGAAACATGCAAAACTATAACCTTCTGAAGGATATGGGGAAAGCAACAAAACCTATCATCCTGAAAAGGGGCTTGTCTGCAACTTTTGAAGAATGGCTTCTTTCTGCGGAATACATTGTTTCCAGCGGAAACCCGAATGTAATTTTATGCGAAAGAGGCATCAGAACGTTTGAAAAATATACAAGAAACACTCTTGATTTATCCGCTATTCCTGTTGTTAAGAAGTTAAGCCACCTTCCGATTATAACAGACCCGAGCCACGGCACCGGGCTTCGTGACAAGGTTGCGCCTATGTCAAGGGCAAGTGTTGCTGCAGGCTGCGACGGTCTGCTTATCGAAGTACACTACGATGCGGATAATGCTATCTGTGACGGAGCTCAGTCGCTATATCCTGATGAATACAATCAGCTTTACAACGATCTAAAACAAATAGCACCGGTAGTACACAAGGTTATTTTCTAAATTTAAAAGGCTCTTTATTAAGAGCCTTTGTTATATTATCTAATTTCTCTAATTTTTGATTAAGCATACAGATCAAGTCGGTGTTTGCCATCTTCGCCCGTACCCTCGACAAAGCCATGAACACCGTTACTTGCTATTCCTGCTGCTTTTCCGTTGCCATGTCTTTCTGAGTAACCGGCACCGGAAACAGCCTCTTCACCGCCGGTAAAAGCAACTTTTGACGGAGCGAAAGGATTTGCGCCGCCTACCTTGAAAAGGCCATATTCATTGCTTACTTTTGGATCTATTGAGACCATTTAATTTTCCTTATTACTCGATTCCCAAACTCAATATACAATCTTACATGTATATAAAGTCTGTTAACCTCGTCGAATTGCTCTAATATTTTCTCCGTCGTTACAAATCTTATAGAAATCCATTTTGCTTTGTAACTATGTATATCATGTTCCACAGTTTTTTTTCAAAATAACACCCCCATGGAAATGTTTACATAAATTAATATATTGGTATCTTAATACTAATATTCAGAAAGTCTTGTTTATTGTATTATGGTAGTGTTAAGGAGAGATGACATGACAGAAATTTTAATAATCGTGGGTTTAGTAATATTAGCATCATATCTTATAGGTTCAATACCGACAGGATATATAATCGTAAAACTCAAAACGGGACAGGATATCAGAACAGTAGGTTCAGGTTCTACAGGTGCCACCAACGTAAAGCGTGTATTAGGCAAGGGCTGGTTCTTTACTGTAATGCTGCTTGATGCGTTCAAAGGCGCACTTCCTGTCATTCTTGCCCAGTTATACACGGGGAAATGCGAAGGGATAGGTTTATTCCCGGTGCTTGCAGCAGTTGCGGTAATCATTGGGCACAGCAAACCTGTATTTTTGCAGTTTAAGGGCGGAAAATCCGTTGCCTCAGGTGTCGGCACGATTTTGGCTCTGAACTGGCAGGTCGGTCTGTTAATCGCTCTTATCTGGGGGGTTATTACATACTTTACGAAATATGTTTCAGTAGGTTCAATTATTGCACTTGCTGTTTCACCTTTCCTTATGCACTTCATAGGACACGCGCCTGTCGGTTACACCGGTTACTGTGCGCTTGGTGCAATTTATATTATTTACCTTCACAGACAGAATATTGCACGTCTTATCAAAGGGGAAGAAAATAAAGTCAGATAAGTTTGTAAAAATTTATTTACACAAGGCCTGATATTGTCAATTGTATTTCTTTACGAACGTTATAGAAGTACAATTAGAAAGGAATGTGTATGAATACGATATCTTTTACCCCAAATTACGGAACAATTAACCGTCAGAATACAAACAACAAACCTAATCAGGCATATTACTCCCCTAGTTTTCAGGGTGCAGAAAAACTCGCAACAAAAGCAAAAGCAAAACCTGTATCTACTGTCGTAAACAAATTATACGGTTTGTTTTTCGGAGGTGCCGGCAGTGTAAAAATGATTAAAGACGGCAGCGTATATACAGAATGTGTCGTAAAGGGTAAAAAAGGAAAATCAGTCATTTCAAATAAATTCCCGCTGTGGAGCAATACTCCGGAAATGACAGTTGTGGATAACCTTAGCACTAAAAGCAGAAAAAAAATAACTTACAACCCTGATAAAACAAAGAATATTGAAATCAGAGACATGCACAATCCTGAATATAAAATTTCAGCAGAATACAAAGGGGTTGCCGATACATGCGAATATGACGGCCCTGTGTTGTTAAACTATTGCGGTAAAACTGCAGATATATCTTCTGCTGAAAGAAAAAAACTTATAGAAGAGTTAGATAAAGACATCGAAAAAATAGAGGAATCCAGCCCGAATCTCTTCAGATTGCCAAGAGAAGATTTCAAAAAATTCTATGACAGTTATTTCCAAAACCCAAGTGTCATCGGAAGAGCAATTCTTACTTCACCAAGCAAGCTGGAAAAACAAATAGAAATAGTTCCGGCATCTATGCCTTACGGTATCGAAGCTATTTTTGAAAAAATGGGCAAATAAGCCTGTTTACAACACTTTTTTTTGAAATGTTTATTTATGTAATATAAATGGATGATTTTATTTTACATATTGTTTTTAATATGATAAAATATTTCTGATTGGGTATAGATTTTTTTAATCAACAAGATAGATTCGGGAGAAGGTAATGGAGTCAAAGTCGGTAAACAAGACACCAACAGGTTTTAGTCTTAAAAATATATTTTCAAAAAAACACGTCACAACATCAATAAAAAATACTTATTCAAAAACAGAACCGATAAATATTAAACGTAACGATTCTGAAAGCATAGATGTTGCTAAATTTATAAGAGATAACGTAACACCTTATTACGGGGACGACAGCTTCTTGTGCGGACCGACCAATAGAACGCTTAAAATATGGGAAAAAGTAAGCGACCTTATGGCAGAAGAAAGAAAAAAAGGTGTGCTTGACGCAGACACTTCTACACCGTCTTCCATCACATCACATGCTCCGGGTTACATTGATAAAGATAACGAACTTATCTACGGACTCCAGACAGATGCACCGCTGAAAAGAGCAATAATGCCAAATGGCGGTTACAGAATGGTTGAAGCTTCATGTAAGGCTTATGATCTACCTGTTGATGAAGAACTTAAGACAATCTATACAAAATACAGAAAAACCCATAATGACGGTGTTTTTGATGTTTATAACGATGCCATCAGAAGATGCAGACACTCTGCAATACTGACAGGACTTCCTGATGCATACGGCAGAGGAAGAATCATCGGCGATTACAGAAGAATCGCTCTCTACGGTATCGATAAACTTATTGAAGGCAAAATGAAAGACAAGGCTTTGTTAGACGATGAAGTCATGAACGAAGAAAATATCAGACTGAGAGAAGAAATTTCCGAACAAATCAAAGCTCTCAAGGATATGAAAACGATGGCATCATCTTACGGCATTGATATAAGCAAGCCGGCTCAAAGTTTTAAAGAAGCCGTTCAATACACATATTTCGGATATTTATCAGCAATTAAAGACCAAAACGGCGCAGCAATGTCGTTAGGAAGAGTTTCAACCTTCCTTGATATTTATGCGGAAAAAGATTTAGCCTCAGGTAAAATAACGGAAGAACAGGCTCAGGAAATAATGGACGATTTCGTTATCAAACTGAGAATGGTTCGTTTCCTCAGAACACCTGAATATAACGATTTATTCAGCGGAGATCCTGTCTGGACGACCGAAAGCATAGGCGGTATGCTCGAAGACGGAAGAACGCTTGTCACAAAGAATTCTTACCGTATGCTTCAGACACTCATTAACCTCGGCCCTGCTCCGGAGCCGAATATGACAGTTCTGTGGAGTAAAGATTTACCGAGAGGATTCAAGGATTACTGTGCTAAGGTCAGTATCAAAACAAGTGCAGTTCAGTACGAAAATGATGACCTTATGAGAAACTACTTCGGGGACGATTACGCTATTGCATGCTGTGTATCACCGCTTATTGTCGGGAAGGAAATGCAGTTCTTCGGAGCGCGTGCTAACCTTGCAAAAGCACTGTTATACACTATCAACGGCGGTTATGACGAAAGACTCGAAGAAAGAGTTGCAGAGTTTGAACCTATAACTGATGAAATTCTTGATTACAACAAGGTAATGGAAAAATTCGACAAGGTTATGGACTGGCTTGCAAAAACTTATGTCAGTGCACTGAATATTATCCATTACATGCACGATAAATATAATTACGAAAAAGCACAGCTTGCTCTGATGGATACAAATGCCGTCAGAAAACTCGGTTGCGGTATTGCAGGCTTCAGCGTTGTTGTTGACTCTCTATCAGCAATCAAATACGCAAAAGTAAGACCTGTTCGTAATGAAAAAGGTATCGCAAAACATTTTGAAATAGAAGGGGACTACCCGAAATACGGTAATAATGACGACAGAGTAGATTCAATAGGAGTAGATCTTGTAAACAGATTTATGTCCAAGATTGAAAAAATTGAAACCTACAGAAAGGCTATACCGACCCAATCAATATTAACAATCACAAGTAATGTCGTCTATGGTAAGAAAACCGGTGATACTCCTGACGGACGTATTGCAGGTGTTCCGTTCTCACCTGGTGCAAATCCGTTCAACGGAAGAGATGAAAACGGAGCCTTGGCATCACTTTGTTCTGTTGCAAAACTGCCGTTTAAAAATGCAAAAGACGGTATTTCAAACACCTTCAGCATCCTGCCTGATACTCTTGGCAAGACAAACAGCGAACAAATTTGCAACCTTGTCGGGATGATGGACGGATATTTCGGGAACATGGCTCAACACCTGAATGTTAACGTTCTCGACAGAGAAACTCTGAAGGATGCTATGGAACACCCTGAAAAATACCCGCAGCTGACTATTCGTGTAAGCGGTTATGCGGTTAATTTCATCAAATTAACCAGAGAACAGCAGCTTGATGTTATCAGCAGAACCTTCCACGAAAGTATTTAAAATGAAAACGGCAAAAGTCCATTCAATACAAACTATGGGAACACTTGACGGTCCGGGAATAAGATATGTCCTGTTTTTACAGGGTTGCCCTTTTCGCTGCCTGTTCTGCCATAACCCTGATACACAAAAAGTGAAGGAAGATGTATCTCAAAAAACGGTTGAAGAACTGGTAAAAGACGTTCTGAAATATAAAAGTTTTTATGATAACTCAGGCGGAGGAGTGACTGTGTCGGGTGGAGAACCTCTGCTTCAAATACCTTTTTTGACAGAGTTTTTTAAACAATTAAAAAAGCATAATGTCAGTACGGCTCTTGATACCTGCGGGCACACCGTAATCAATGATAAACTGAACGAATTGCTAAAATACACCGATTTGATTTTGCTTGATATAAAACATCTCGATAACGAAAAGCACAAAATTCTGACAGGTCAGGAAAACCAAAAGGTCATGAAATTTCTTGAGCATATTAACTCTCTCAAGAAAAGAATCTGGATACGTCAGGTTTTAACTCCGGGCTACACAACAGATGATGAATATATTGATAATCTTATCCGGTTCCTGAAAAAATACGATATCGAAAAAGTAGAACTTCTTCCTTATCATGATATGGCAAGAAGTAAATATGAAAAATTGGGAATGGAATACCCGTTAGGTGATACACCAACGCCATCAAAAGAAGATGTCGAAAAAATCAGACACCAATTTAAGGATAACAACTTCTGCGTTGTGTAATCTTATCCCTTAACCCTTGAAAAGACTTCGGTATCAATATCATCAAAGGTATTGTCAAAGAAGAAAGCCGAACTTGCAACCATAGATGCGTTATCAGTACAATATTTCATTATCGGGGCATTCACTCTGTAACCCTCTTTTTCCAGTTCAAAAACTTTTCTTCTGATTTCCGAATTAGCAGCCACACCACCTGCAATGACAACCTGTTTATACCCTTTTACCTCGAGTGCGTGTTTAACTTTTTTGATAAGGGTTTCCGAAACACACTCCTGAAAACTTGCACAAATATCTTCAAGGGGTAACTCTTTACCGTCAAAGGATTTTACAAGTCTTGATGCTGCTGTTTTCAACCCGCTGAAACTAAAATCGAACTCCCCGACTTTTGCCTCAGGCAGTTTGAAAGCGTGAGGGTTACCCTCCTGTGCCAGTTTATCCAACCTCGGGCCGCCAGGATACGGCAGGCCTATCAGCCTTGCGACCTTATCATAAGCTTCACCGACTGCATCATCAATTGTTTCCCCGATAATATCCAACTCAGAATAAGATTTAACATCTATAATCTGGGTATGCCCGCCGCTGACAAGCAACGCAATAAACGGCGGTTTTAAATCGGTATCAATAAAATTAGCACTAACGTGAGCGTTTAAGTGATTAACCCCAATGAACGGCTTATCGTGTACAAGGGCAAGAGATTTTGCCGCATTCAGACCGACAAGCAGACAACCGACAAGTCCCGGGCCGACAGTTCCCGCAAAAGCTGAAATATCCTCAGGTTTGAGGTTAGCTTCCTTAAAGGTCTTATCAATAACAACATTTATTGCCTCTAAATGTTCTCTTGCCGCTATCTCAGGAATAACCCCGCCATATTGCTCATGAGTTTTTATCTGAGATGCAACAACGTTAGAAATAACCTTTCGACCGCCCTGAACAATGGCGCAGGCTGTTTCATCACAACTTGATTCAATGGCCATAATATAACTTTTGTCATTGAGTTTTATCGGTGTATCGCTAAATAGTGTGTTTTTCGTTTTGTTCATGATTTAATTATAAAACAAACAGGACAAGAAAAATGCAATTTATAGATAACACAAAAATCAAATTGGTATCAGGACGCGGCGGGAACGGTATGGTTGCCTGGCGCAGAGAGAAATATGTCGACAAAGGCGGGCCTGCAGGCGGTGACGGCGGGAACGGCGGAGATATATATCTTGTTGCTGATGACGGACTTGCAACACTCTTAGACTTCAAGTTCCGCTCAGTCTTTAAAGCAGAAAACGGAGAAAACGGCGGAACAAAAGGTATGCACGGGAAATGTGCAAAACACCTGTACATCAAAGTACCTTTAGGCACAGTCGTAACCGACGACAAAACAGGCGCAGTAATAGGTAACCTTACAGAAGTCGGACAAACCGTACTTATTGCAAAGGGCGGAAGAGGCGGACGAGGAAACGCAAGATTTGCGACCCCGCAAAAACGTGCCCCGCAATACTGTGAACCGGGGGAACCTGGAATAGAAAGATTAGTAAGACTTGAACTTAAACTCATCTCGGATATCGGTTTACTCGGTATGCCAAATGCTGGAAAATCCACCTTTATAAGTGTTGTAAGTTCTGCAAAACCTAAAATTGCAGATTATCCGTTCACAACACTTGTTCCTAACCTTGGGGTTGTCAAAAAACCTAACGGAGGAGGGTTTGTTATCGCAGATATCCCGGGACTTATCGAAGGCGCAAGCGAAGGGGTTGGGCTCGGATATGAGTTTTTAAGACACGTCGAACGCTGTCGTTTCCTTATCCACATAGTAGATATTACCCAAGAGGATCCGCTCAAAAACTTTAAAATAATAAATAATGAGCTTGAAAAGCACTCAGAGGCTCTGGCTAAAAGATATCAGATTGTCGTGCTCAATAAAATTGATGCCGTCGATGAAAAACGTACGGAAGAAGTGTTAGCGCAATTTAAAGAATATCTGCCTGAAAAAGAAATCTTCACAATGTCGGCTATTACAAAACAAAATATTGATAAATTGATGTATTTTGTGTCGGAAAAAGTTGACGAAATAGAACGACCTGAAATAGAAGTCCACGTTGAAGAAGACACAGGTGCATACGATAATGACGATAGCCACTTTGAAATCTTTAAACTTGATAAGAACACCTTCCTGATACAGGGCGGAAAACTTAAACGTCTGGCAAGCGTAACCGATGCAAGAAACCCTGAACAGATTATCAGACTTCAGCATATTATGACCGCAATGGGTGTGTTTGAGGCGCTGAAAGCAAAAGGCATCAAAGACGGCGATACTCTAATCATTGATCACTTAGAACTTGTTCATTATGATGAATCCCTCTGGGACGAAGGTAGCGGATACTAACTTGATCCATATTTACCCCTGGGACGAAGGTAGCGGATACTAGGGGTAAATGTATAATTTTATAATATTATTTCAGTAACCCCAATGCATCAGCGATTTTGTAGGTATCTTTATTCACGTACATTGGGACTTTATCCATACCCAAATCTTTCATACCAAAGTACATACACTGATCAGGATCGTCCGTTCTCTGTGTAAACATAAACGAGAGCTGATCTTCATTCAGTCTGTCTTTTCCAAATCGCTTAATATAGTTTACCGCATCATCTGTTGATTCCCCTGTCGGAGTGATATACAGAGTTGTTGCAGGTAACTTATCCCCGCTTCTTATCATAAGATTAACGCCATCTTTATAATAGTTTTTATAGGTATTTTCACAATACCCGATATTTGTATCCTGATTATAGATTAATTCTTCAAGTTTTTTCGCATCTACTGTTACAAGCTTCATGTCTTTCGGAGCGCTTTCAACACGTGCCTGAATTTTTGATTTATTTAACAATTCTTTTGTATCCAGCTTGTTGAATTTAATACCTTTATTTGCCAAAAAGGTTTCTACAAGACTGTCCTTGCTATCCGGAGCAATAATCGTTGTACTTGCTTTATATTTAGGGATACTGTGTTTTTTAATTTCAGAAACTTCCGTTTTTGAACAATATTCCAAATCATTTTTATCGCAAAAGTCCATTATCGGACCTGTATGCTGAGGATAATTATTGTTATTAATTTTGTACGTACTTCCGAAAGAAACTGAATTCATGACACACACTCCTATATAATTAATTCGTATAATTATATAAAGCATCATCAGGTAAAAATTTGCCTGTTTGTTAAAAAATATAAAACAAGATTAAAGAATAACACATTTATTGAAAATGTTATCAATATTGTCTTTCAGATTATCCCCCATAAACACACTGAGGTTTACGTGATTTTCGCCTAACTGCTGAAGGTGTTCTGTTTCGATAGGGGGCCCTGCAGGGGTTGAGCGTGAAGGGTTTTTCGGGTTAGAGATTACGCCTGTTGCTCTCAAAACAGGTATTCTCAATTCTGAGCCAAAGACTTCATACTGAGTAAGCCCTGTGGTTACAACTCCGACACCGTTTGCGCATACCCCTCTTCGCATAGGTGCGGTGTTGGTTTTGACTTCTTTACCCTTCTCTTTCGGCAAATGTTTTCTTACGTCATAATCAGGGTCAAATTCACGCTCTATGATATTCCCAAAATCTTCGGAATAAGTCTTTTCGACAGGTTTTGCAGTATCAATAACAAACTCAAGCAAATGGTTTCGTGAAGTATTTTTCCATTTAATATCAAAATCAAGATGTGCAGAGAACTTATTCAGCCCGACTTCAATATTTAAAATATCGTTGTTTACTTCCACTTCTACCCACAACACTGAGCGGTCTTTTCCCTCACAGAGAACTCTTGAAGAGAGTATTTTACCTGATTTTCCCATGTCTTCTTCTGTATAACCCGTATTATAACTGTCCCCGTTATCGGTATAGTCAATAAACTTAGCGGTTTTATTACCTATGACAAATTCATCATTTTCAATAAACATAAATATGTGCGAATTCCCGATAGAATTATCCGCAACAAAAACATCTGTTTCGTCAGAATCTGCCGACAAATCAGCTTCCCCCGGAACAACGTTTTTCACTGAAAGGGCATAAGTTTTTATTTCCGTATAATCTTCCGTAACGGGTATTCTCTGGGTATTTTGTAATATTTCCTGCGGGAACCCGTTTTTAACGTCTAAAATCTGGTAAGGGAAATCTTTGTCTGATTTAAACCCAACTAAACCGCTGTACGGCTTATCAGACAAGTTTACTATTTTATCAAACTTATATCCGTTTTTGAACCTGATATCTTCAATAATATTATCCGCTATCTGGCAAATCTTTTTGTATCGGGTTATATTTTCGGAATGGACATCATCCGTAGAACATCCGCAAATACTGTCGTGCGCCTGATTTTGAAGAAGTAATTTATAGGCATATTCAATTAAAGATGAGTATTCCCCCTCGGTTTCAGTATGATGAACTAATTTTTCCGCCATATCTAGTTTATGGCAGGAAATGATATTCCTGCGTTTCAAATCTAATCTTGAAGAATAACTCCCCTCAAGGAGAAAAGTTTTGGAATTATCTCTGAGTTCGCCCTCTACTTTGTATTCAGAAAATCTGTCTTTGACTGAATTTATATATTCAAATATCGAACCTATTTTTATTTCGTAATCATCAAGCAGTTTATTAATCTCATTAACCTGTTCGACAAGATTAACTTCAACCCCCAAATGGTCTGCGCCTATCGGAAGCAGAAGTGTATTACCTGATTTTTCGGCAATTTTATCAAGATTATCCTTGAGAAACTCTGCTTTCTTCTCAATATTCCAGCCTGTTGAAAACACATCATTAAAATATCCTCTGATGAGATTAACAGTATTTATCCCGCCCCACTCAAATTCAGAAGGAATATCGCCGCAGCCGCGCCATACAACTGCTGAATTTATACCAAATTCTCTTAGTATCGGAAGGGTTGAAGAGGTATGGCCAAATGTATCCGCAAAATAAGCGGTAAAGTCTTCGCAGCCGAATTCTTTAGATATTTTCAGACCGATTTCCAAATTTTTTCTAAAACAGTTTTCATCAGTAAGAAATTCATCAACAAGACAATAAAAAGGACCTATAAACAACTTTTTATCTTTTACTAACTGCTTTATTTGCCCCTCTTTTTCAGGTCTTATTTCCAGATAATCAAGCAGTGCAGCCACCTGACCGTCAAAATAAAAAGACGGCAGTTTCCCGTTTTCGAGCATATCAAGAACCTTGTCAAAGACCTTTAACAATCTCATTCTGAATATTTCGAACTCTCTGTACCATTCTCTGTCCCAGTGAGAATGAACGTATGCAATGACTTGTTTTTTCATATCACTTTAACTCAAACTTATTATATCAAATTTCGGTATGTTATTCAATCAAAAAGACCGACTTGAGTGCCGGTCTTTTATTTTATACATCTCGCTATTTCCGTTTATATATCTTTTTTATGCTTCAATAATCATTTCTTCAACATCTTCTACTGCTTTAGGAAGATTGTCAACTTTTCTGTTCAAATCATCTAAAGCATTAGCACGTTTTTCAGCTCTGTTAAGGAACTTCAAACTTCCGTTTCTGCTGATTAAACCCTGAGCTGTAACATAATTTTTCATTGCATTTGCAGTATCCGCATCAACAACTTCAGCAACAAGAGCATTTCTATGTTTTGCCTTACGTACAATAATATTGTTTGGATTAGCTTCTTGTCTGTTGATTGCGCTTTCAATTCCATCCCAGAACTTTTGATAACCTTTTTTTGATAATTTTGTTGCCTGTTCTTTCATAACCGGGGTTGCAGACTTTTCAAACAAAACTGCCATACCGAAAGAAGGTCTATTATTGTTTAAACTTAAATCCATTCTAAAAACTCCTATTTTGTAACATCACATGGAAGTTAACAACGATAAAAATATTTGTTGCTACATTGAGATAAATTTATAAAGAAATATTACAAAAAATAAACCCTCAATTTTTTAATTGAGGGACTACGTAAAAGAGACATTTTACAACATTGTTGCACATGTTCTCTTACACTTCCACTAAAACCTTTTATTTCCTACATTATCATGAGTAATTCTCTGATAACTTTTGAGGCAACAGCTGTTGAACAGCCTGATGAATCGTAATCGGGTGCGAGTTCAACAACATCGGCACCTATAATATCAAAATCTTTGATATATTCAAACCAGCCCATAAGTTCGTTAAAACTCATACCTCCGCTTTCAGGGGTGCCTGTCCCGCTCATAACAGATGGGTCTAACACGTCTAAATCAACGGTAACGAATACCTTCTTACCTTTCAGGCAGTCTAAATCAGAATATTCTCTCGCTAAAGTTCCATTTACTCCCATAAATTCCCATTCTTCCTTCATGCCTGAACGGATACCAATTTGTTTTATACTTTCCGGTTTGACAAATTTTGTGCACAATCTTATGACTGCAGAATGGGATAGTTCTTCTCCAAGATATTCTTCTCTCAAATCAGTGTGAGCATCAAAGTGAATAATTGCCAAATCATCTCCATAAACTTTTGATATAGCCTCGATTTCAGGGTATGTAACCAGATGTTCGCCGCCGATTCCCAGAATACGTTTCCCGTCTTTATATATTTGTTCCGTATTTTCTTTTATCACATTGAGAGAACCATTTGTATTTCCAAGAGGGAATTCGAGGTCGCCTGCATCGTGAAAATTACACTCAGCCAACTCTTTATCAAAACGTGGAGAATACTCTTCCAGCCCCCAGCTTGCAAGTCTGATCTGCTCAGGTGCGAACCTTGAACCTGAACGATAGGATACAGTCCCGTCAAACGGCAAACCCATCATAACAATGTCAGAGCTGCTATAATCAGGGTTTTGCCCCATCCAATTTCTGTCTAAAAACGGACCTTTTAGCATTATTTTCTCCCTAAATATTTTTAACAATCTCAAGAACAAGTCGTTTGAAATCAACTTTTGCTTTTTCAGCAGCTTCTAGAACTTCTTTATGTGAAAGACCAACTGTTCCAATGCCCGCTGCTGAGTTACAGATACAACTGATACCAAGTACATTTAATTTCATCCAATTAGCAACAATAGCTTCAGGTACGGTCGACATACCGACAGCATCAGCACCCATAAGCCTGAGCATATTTACTTCCGCAGGAGTTTCGTAAGAAGGACCGGTAAGAGCCATATAAACACCCCTCTCAACAGGGATGATTAACTTTTCTGCACAGGTATATGCAATCTTTCTTAACTGCTTTGAATAAACCTCGCTCATATCAGGGAATCTCTCGCCTAAGCTGTCATCATTCCGTCCGATTAATGGGTTTATACCCATAAAATTGATGTGATCTCTGATAATCATCAGTGATGACGGTTTAAAGAACGGATTAATACCGCCTGCCGCATTTGTAAGTATAAGGTTTTCAATCCCCAACTTCTTCATAACCTTAACAGGATATGTAACCGTATCCATTGAATGACCTTCATAAAAATGGAAACGTCCCTGCATCATTACAACCTTTTTACCGTGTATTTCAGCAAAAACTAAGTTCCCGTTATGACCTGCAACCGTAGATTCAGGGAAATTCGGAATTTCCGTATATGCTATTTTGATATCACAATATTCATTAGCAAGTTCGCCAAGCCCTGAACCTAAAACGATACCAATCTCAGGTCTAAAATCTCCAATTTTTTCTTTAATATACTTAACTGTTTCTTCCATAACAAACACATTCCCCTTATTTTAAGCACAAAAATAGGGTAATTTGACGCTGCAAATTTACCCTATTCTGAAAATATTATTACCCCACTAACTCGTTATCATCTGATTCAGATGCTTTTACCATGATAGCGTGTTCAACAGGATTTTCTTTCTTGAACTGTTTTTCAGCACCGACGTATTCTTCAAAACCGAAGTCTTCACGTGCTTTTTTAAGTTGAGTTTCGTCAACTAATTTCTTTGCTAATTCCGCAATCTCATAGACTAACTGATATCTGTTATCACAGTTATCATTCAGTTCCCATGCGATTTTTACTATCTGATCCATCATAATATTTGTTTCCTCATTTTTTGTTCATATCAATTCTATAACAAGATTTCCTTTTTATCAAGAGGGAGTGCAAAGTACGAACATTTACCCAAGTATTTACCCCTGCATTTACCCCTGCATTTACCCCCTGCACCTAGAATTGTTCAAGAAATCTCTTGTCGTTATTAAAGAATAATCTTATATCATCAATTGCATATTTAAGCATAGCAAGTCTTTCAACCCCCATACCGAATGCAAAACCGGTATAAACATCCGGGTCGATGCCGACACCTTTAAGTACGTTCACGTCAACCATACCCGCACCAAGGACTTCCAGCCAGCCTGTTCCGCTGCAGGTACGACATCCTTTACCTTCGCACATAATACACTGAACATCAATTTCAACAGAAGGTTCAGTGAACGGGAAGAAACTGCTTCTGAATCTTGTCGGTCTTGCCGATCCGAAATATGAACGGATAAACTCGTTCAAAACCCCCTTCAAATCACCAAAGGTTACGTTCTTATCAACGTAAAGCCCTTCAATCTGGTGGAAGAAATTATTCTTACGTGCGTTCAGTGTTTCGTTTCTATATACTCTGCCCGGCGCAATAATTCTAATAGGCGGATTCATGGATTCCATTGCTCTGATTTGAGCGTTAGAAGTCTGACTTCTTAAAACTGTGAACGGCGCAAGTTTTGTATAGAAAGTATCCTGTACATCACGTGCAGGGTGATCTTTCGGAACGTTAAGCATATCAAAGTTGAAATATTCGGTTTCAACCTCAGGTGCCTTACTGCTCGGAATAAGTGAAAAACCTAAATTCTGAAAGATTGAAACAATTTCATCCGTTGTAGATGTAAGAGGATGCACCTTGCCTCTCGGAATATATTTACCCGGAAGCGTTATATCAATTCTTTCCTTTTGAAGTTTTTCGTCCAATTCTTTTCTGTAAAACTGTTTATATTTTTCGGCAACTGCGTTTTCAAGTTTGCCCGTAATTTCGTTAGCCAAAGCACCTACAACTTTCTTTTCTTCAATTGATAAGTCCTTCAGTCCTTTTTTTATAGTGTTCAACTCGCCCTGTCGGGTTAAATATTTGAGTTTGATATCTTCAAGATCAGCACTTGTCTGAGCCTTTTCAATATCAGCACTTGCCAATTCATATATATTTTTTAACTTTTCCTGCATTTTTCTGCCTCTTTATCCTATACAAAACTATTATACTTCTTTTCAAAACCGACAGATGTATCGGTTCCGTGTCCGGGGTAAATTATCGTGTTGTCATCAAGTGTAAATATCTTGTTTCTGATGGTATCAACAAGTGTATCGGCATCACCCCCCGGTAAATCGGTTCTGCCTACACTGCTCATAAATATTGTATCACCCGCAAACAACATATTGCCTGTTTTATATCCGACACCCCCCGGAGTATGTCCCGGAAAATGAAGAACATCAATTTCTTCATCGCCAACCTTGACCTTATCACCATCTTTAAGCCAAACATCAACCTCAGGGATATCCATCGGCAGCATACCTACCGCCTGCATAAAATCATTCGTTGTATCAAGCGTGTTTTTGTCATCTTCATGCAGATAAACCTTACAATTATGTTTTTCCTGAAGTTTGACAATTCCGCCTATATGATCAAAATGTGCGTGAGTGAGAAATACATATTTCAGTTCAGCCTTGAGTTCCTTAAGAACGGAATCAAGTTCGGGAATTATTCCGGTACAGTCGACTAAAGCAGCCTCGCCATTATCGACCAGCAAATAATTGTTATTCCCCATTTCACCAACAACAAATTTTCTTAAAATCATTTTTATCTTTCTTTTTTACTTATCTTCGGTTCTGACTATATCAAATATCTTTTTGCAGACAGAGAACACTTTTTCCGCATCTTTCAGATAAAGCATATTCGGACCGTCACAAAGCGCTTTATCAGGGTCAGGATGAATTTCAAAGAACAGAACATCCGCGCCTGCAGCCATAGCAGATTTTGCAAGTAGCGGAACAAATCTTCTGTCACCGCCCGTGCTGTCCCCGTTTGAACCCGGCATCTGCACACTGTGAGTTGCATCAAACACGACAGGATACCCAAATTCTTTCATAATAGGAATAGAACGAAAATCTGTAACCAAGTTGTTGTAACCAAAGCTTGTTCCCCTGTCCGTCAGCATAATATTCTTGTTTCCGCTGTCCTCAACTTTTTTGACAAGTGATTTCATCTGCTGAGGTGCCAAAAACTGACCTTTTTTAATATTGACAATTTTACCCGTTTTTCCCGCCGCAACAAGCAAATCTGTCTGTCTGCACAAAAACGCAGGTATCTGCAATATATCTGCCACCTTAGACACAGGCTCTGCCTGATCAGGAACATGAATATCCGTTACTATCGGCAAGTCATATTTTGACTTTATTTCCTCAAGCATCTCAAGCCCCTTTTCCATACCCGGGCCTCTGAAAGAGGTAATAGAAGAACGGTTTGCCTTATCAAAAGAAGATTTGAACACATAGTTTATACCGAGTTTCTGACAGATTTCCTTCAGTGCAGAGGCGGTCTCATCCAAAACAGACTGAGATTCAATAGCACAAGGCCCTGCCAAAATGGTAAGCCTGTTCTCTCCTATTGTAAAATTACGTAATTTAATAGCCATAGTTCTATTTTATATGAAAAGAATACAATTTACAATAATTTAATCGTTTTCCCGTATGATGCATTATTATCCACTGTTATTATATATTTGGAATATGGCTACGATAAAAGAACAACTTGAAGAACAAGAATTTCAGACACTGAGAGATATTGCAACAAAAAGCAAAAATGCAAAACGGGAACGCGAAGAAGAACCGTCCGATTTAAGAACAGAGTTTCAGCGTGACAGGGACAGAATTTTGCATTCAAAATCTTTCAGACGTTTAAAACACAAAACACAGGTGTTTTTATCGCCGTTTGATGACCATTTCAGAACAAGATTAACCCACACATTAGAAGTTTCGCAAATTGCAAGAACAATGGCAAGAGCACTAAAACTAAACGAAGATTTGGTAGAAGCGATATCTTTAGGACACGACCTTGGACACACTCCGTTCGGACACTGTGGCGAAGGGGTTCTTAACGAACTTGTTTCAACAGGGTTCCATCACAATATCCAAAGCGTCAGAGTGGTTGAAGTTATAGAAGATATGAATCTGTGCAGGGAAACAATTGACGGAATTATGACCCACACATGGGGATTTAAACCCCAAACCCCCGAGGCGCAAATTGTTCAGTATGCTGATAAAATCGCATATATTAACCACGATATAGAAGATTCCATAAGAGCAGGTATTATTACCGAAAACGATTTGCCCGAAGAGTGCAAAAAATATTTTTCTTCGGACCCGTCTCAAAGGCTCTCAAAAATGATTTATGCAGTCGTAAACGACTCTGCTGATAAAGATAAGGTAACTATGGACGAAGAATGCTGGGAATACACAAAAATTCTGAGAGAATGGATGTTTAATAATATCTATACAAATTCTCCTGCAAAACTTGAAGAGGGCAAAGCAAAGCACGTAGTAAAAACCTTGTACGAATACTACACGGACTATTTGAGCAAACATTGTGATGATAAGAAAAAAATCGAACGGCTTGTTACTGACTATATTTCCGGTATGACAGATCAGTACGCAATAGAAAAATATAAAGAAAAATTTATCCCCAAACCGATAAATACACAAACAAAGGATGAAAATTTTTTAAAAATCTTGTATTCAATTAATAGTGATTAGCTAAATTATAGTTTGCTAAACTTTAATTTAATTGAAAATTAAAAATGGATAATGGAAAATTATTTTGTTCACTATCGTTCACTAATATAAAATATATAATATTCATAGCCGTCAGGCTATTAAGATATTTTCCATTTTCAACTTTCCATTTTCCATTTTCCATTTAAGAACAACGAAGTTGTTCTTAAACTATAATTTCCCCACTTTACAAAATTTAAAAAATAGTGCATAATAAAGTAGAAGAAATTAGAGCTAACTATCAAATAATAAATTGAATAACAATTAATATTGTTATATATGGCTGTTGATTATGATATGGAATCGGCAGAGGGTAAATCCTCTGCCGGTTTTATTTTCTGAAATTATAAACGGGTTGTATCGGTTTATTTAATGGAAATAAATCTCTGAGCCCTTCAAGGGTAAGTTCGGGAATAACCGAATCAAAACTATTTTTCGTGTATTTAGAAATTATTTCGCAGAACCCTCCGGTTGCGACAATAACAGGCTGCTCACCCAATTCTCTGATACAATTTTCGAGCATACCGTCTATCATACACGCTGTTCCTCTTATTACGCCCGAAAGTATTGCATCTTTTGTGCAATTACCTATATATCCCTGTGTTTCTGCCGCCTCGAGTGAAGGTAATTTTTCGGTAGCACTGCCCAGTGACGAAAGCTGAGTCCCGATACCCGGAGCGATTATACCGCCAACAAACTCACCTTTACCGTTAACAATGTCAAACGTGGTAGCCGTCCCAAAATCGACAACTATAACAGGTTTTTTGTATATTTCATACGCCCTTGCACCGTTTGCAATTCTGTCTGCACCGATTTCGGCATTGTTCTTCAACGCCAGAGTAATCGGCATTTTTGAATTTTCAGACAAAATAGCAGCCTTGACCCCGTACAGGGATAAAACAGCATACTGAATTCTGTTGTTGAGTTCCCCAACAACAGATGCTATTATTGCACCACTCAGTTTCATATCCCCGAGATTATCGGAAAGCATCTGACCGTAGTCCTGAACGGTTAACTCCGTATCAGACGGCATACGAAACTTCTTCACCAGGGTTATATCTTCATATACCCCGCAAGTTATACTGGTATTACCTATATCTATCGTAAGAATCATACAAATATCTTACAACAGATATAGTTATCTATCCAGAAATAATTATTTTATTAATATATAATTAGCCAATTGGAATTCGTGGTTTTTCAGCAATACTTTGCCATGGTTGTACCGGTTGATTGTTTTCAACTTCTTTTTTAACCGGTTCTTCTTTTACATTTCTGCTGTAGTATCCGCCACCGATATTTGCATCCGGGCCGACAGCCCCAGCGTGATTAAAACATGCCATAGGTTTTCCTCCATGTTGATATGTATATCCAATGTATATATATACTAAGTTCATGACTTAAAAAAAATTGCCCTATTATTTTTCATGTTATTACATTTCTTAACATGTTATAATGCAATACCGGCAATGCTTTTGAGTTTTAAGGCAAACTTACCATGTAACAAAAACTTAAAATATACTTTTCAAATTGTAAACTCTGAGTGTATAATTTGGATATACACAATACGAAAAAATCCAACTATTACTATCTGTTGAAAAGTATGAAAAACCAAGTTTACGTTCATACTTTTTTTTTAGGACTTCTTTTTATACCCCGATGCATAAACAACCGGCGTGGACGAAATATGCATAACTATGTTATTATATTAGTCGTAGTGAAGGAGTGCACCGATGAAAAAATTACTTATTGTTTTGGTTCTTGTATTTACAGGATGCTTCTGTTATGCAGGAGAATTTAGCGTACATAAATTGCCGAACGGACAAACCGTTATAATTGAACAGATTAAAAATAATCCTATTGTGACAATAGATACATGGGTAAAAACAGGCTCAATAAATGAAACAGATAAAAATTCAGGGATATCACATTTCCTTGAGCACTTGTTCTTCAAAGGGACACAGGAACACCCGACAGGCGATTTTGACAAAATTCTTGAATCAAAAGGTGCTATAACAAATGCAGCAACAAGCAAAGATTTCACTCACTACTACATAACTATCGCAGCAGACTATTTTGATCTGGCAACCGAACTTCACGCAGATATGCTTATGCACCCGCAAATACCAAGAAAAGAAATGGAAAAAGAAAGAAAAGTTGTTATAGAAGAAATCGCAAAAAGTGCTAACGTGCCGGAAACTATCTGCTATGAAAACTTAGTAAAACTTCTCTACACCCATCACCCGTACTCAAGAAGGGTATTAGGCTCGGAAGAAGTAGTTCAGAATGTTACAAGAGAAGAAGTTTTAGATTATTACAACACCTACTACACCCCGTCTAATATGGTTACGCTTGTGGTCGGGGATGTTGAGCCTCAGCACGCGCTAGAAATAGTGAAGAAATATTTCAACGCACCGTACAAAAAACCGGTCGTAAATACCTTTAAAAAAGAAAAATTACTGACTGAACAAAAACGAAATATAACCTACACTGACAACAATACCGGATATATGCTGATTGGTTTCAGAGGAGCAGACGTATCTGAAAAAGACACCTACGCACTAGATGTTTTATCAAATATTCTCGGGTCCGGAAGAACCTCAAGACTCTATAAATCTCTGAAAGACCAAAAACAGATAGTTAATACCGTATCTGCCTACAACGCAACAATGAGAGATGACGGTATTTTTGTCATACGCTCATCTTTTATCCCTCAAAACCTGCAAGCTGTCGAAAGTTCTGTCTTTGACGAAATTGCAAAAATTCAGGAAAAAGGGGTAACAGAAACAGAACTGAATACCGCGAAAAAGATGATTGAAAGCGATACCTACTATGCAAGAGAATCTGTTTCTAATATCGCAACCGAAATGGGGTACTTAACCACACTGACAGGAAGCACAAAATACTACGGCGAATATCTTAAAAATATTAATAAAGTAAAAGCATCTGACGTTAAACGTGTTGCAGATAAATATTTAGACAAAAACAACAGCGCAATATCTATAATCTTGCCGAAAGATTTTGAAATAAACTCTAATGTAAAAAATATAAATAACACGGCAGAAAAAAAGAACGATTATAAATTAACCGATTCAAACTATACCGTTCAGAAATACAATTATGACAACGGCTTAACCCTGCTGATGAATGATACGTCCTATAATGATATTATCGCAATAAGCATTATCGCAAGAGGCGGAGATTTCCTCACTAACAAAAAAGGAGTAAGCACACTGTATGGCGACCTGCTCTTAAAAGGAACAAAAAGACATTCCTCAGCTGAAATTGCCCAGATACTTGAAGAAAAAGGGATAAATATTTCCACCACGTCAACCTCGGACAGTTTCAGAATAAACGTGCTCACAACAAAAGCTTATCTTGATACAACAATGGATATTCTGCACGAAATCATCAACAGTTCAACCTTTGACGATATAGAACTTGAAAAAGATAAAAAAAACATACTTAACCAAATCAAACAGACAAGAGATAACCCTCTGAAGCTCTCACTTGACGGTTTCCGTGCAATGATATACGGCAATTCCGCTTATAACGGCTCAACCGGAGTTATTGAAAAAAATGTCAATAAAATCACAAGAGATGACCTGTTCGCTTACAAGGACAAAATAAATAACCCTTATAATATAGTGGTTACCGTATCGGGAAATATTGAAGACAAACCTGGCTTCATGGAAAGAATAGGAAAATTGTTCAACTCACCTGATACTTCAAAATTTGATTACTCAAAATACTCTATTCCGAAAATTACATCAAAACAAATAAAAAATGTACAGCTGAATAATCAACAGACAGCCTGGGTTATTATGGGCTGGCAAACTGCAGGGTTATCCAATCTGAAGGAATATGCAACCCTTAATGTTATTAATACTATTCTCGGTTCAGGCATGAGCTCAAGACTGTTCGTTAACCTCAGAGAACAGGAAGGGCTTGCATATCAGCTGGGTTCAAGTTATTCACCTAATATGCTCGCAAGTTCATTTATTGTCTATATCGGAACTAATCCTGCTACAATGGAACACTCTAAAAATAAAGCCTTAAACGAAGTGTACAGATTTAAAACCCAATTTGTCAGCGATAAAGAACTTCAGGAAGCAAAAGACAGACTTCTCGGACAATACGTAATCGCACTGGAAACAAACTCTGACAAAGCAGATACTCTCTGCTGGTTTGAAGCATCAGGCAGAGGTTTCAAGTTTATAGACGAATACGTTAATCTGATTAAATCGGTTACTGCCTCCGATATCATTGAAGTCGCAAACAAATATTTCAATGACAAATACGTATTATCTATCGTCACCAGGGGTAAATAGGGGGTAAATAGGGGGTAAATAAGAGCAAGGGTAAATATATACGGTAAATCTTCGCCACTGCGAAAAAATCTTCGATTTTCGCAGCAGTCCGGTGGAATTATTTACCCCCAAAAGAAAAACCGGAGTCATACTCCGGTGCGTTTGTGTGTGTATTTGATGAATTTTGAAAATATGTGTTTTAGTTGTATTTAGGTTTGATAATCTTATTTAGCCGATTTCTTCAAGAAGATCATTAATCTTATTTATCAAATCAGCATCTCTGTAAGCATCCGTATGAGCAAGTGCTTTCCGTAACAGAATTTTTGCTTTTGCCGGGTTCTTAAGGTCATACATAAGTTCCCCTGCTGCCCTATAATTTTCTGCCACACTATTTTCCTCTCTTGCCTCAGAGTAATTCTTTACTGCATTTGCATAGCATTTTAATGCTTTATCCGGTTTATTAAATTTGTTGTACGCACCTGCTGTATTGCTTGATACATAACCTTTTGTTTCGGAATCGTCAGTTTGTTCAATCAATATGTTTGCCTCATCATAGAAGATAAATGCGTCCTGATTATATCTGTCAGTATAAATATTAGCAATATTTGTCAGCGATTTTGACTGTGAGGACAAATCATCTTCACGCCCTGCGTATGAGACAGAGGTCATATAGTGATTAATCGCTGAATGCACCTGATTTACATCATCATAAATTTTAGCCATCGAATAGTGAGCTTTTGTCTTTATTGATGTATCTGTCGTATCGTGTAAAGACTTGTTGTAATTATTCAAAGCCTGAACGAGATAATTATTATCATCATAAATCTTAGCCATTTCAAAGCATATTTTTGACTGAGCTTCAGAATCTCTGATAGCCTCTGCTCTGATTAAAGCTTTTTGGAAGATGTTCATTGCTTTTGCAGGGTTATTTGAGTAAGCCTGCTTTTTAGCCTGAATAAACAGAGCTTTTAACTCGTTATCTTCCGGAATAATCGTTATCTGAGGTTTACGGCGCTGTACGGGTGCGACAGGTCTGACCTGAGGCTGTACTCTGACAGGTCTTATATTTCTTTTTCTGATAACTCTTTCAGGTTGCGGTTCTTCCTCAACTTCAACCTCCTGAACAGGCTGAGGTCTTTGCTGAACGACAGGCGGCTGAGCACGCTGAATAGGGACTGTCTGATTAACAGGTTCCTGATATTCAGGTATAGGCTCATAATCAGGTATCTCACCGTAATGCGGCTTTGCCTCCTGTATAGGTTCGTGCTGCTTCACAGGCGGCTGAGGAGTGTCATCCATAACACTGTCTGGCTGCTGTGGTGCGTTATCACCTTCAGGGAACTTCACAAGGAAATCCTGATTTATTTCGCCATCATTATATTTATAATTAATTCTTTGTAAGAATAAAGCATCTAACCAATTCTGAACAACTTTAGATTCTTTATCCAGTGTTTTTGAAATATAGGTATCAATTATTACAGCCGCATTCTGAAGATTTGTCTGAACGAAATTGATAGACGGAGCATCACCTTTTGTATGTTCTATTACCTGTTTGAGGTAATCTTCCACTTCGTCAACCAGACACTGCGGTGTTCCTATTGCATTATAAGTACCTCTAAAATCTTTAATAATCTGTGCAATATTAACACGATTATTTTTCGCCATCTTTTCTACCTGAGCCTGAGTATCAGCATCAACCTGAGGTGCCTGCTGAGCTACCGCGCCTTGAGCCATCTGTTTCTGAACAGGCTGATAACTTGGAATAGGCTGTCTTTGCGGCAATTGTGCCATAGGTGATGGCTGAATAGGTTTTTGTGGCATTCTCGGAGCCGCCTGCGGAACCGACTGGTTACCCATAGTTCTCGGAGCAGGTTTTGGCGGCTTTACTCCGCCTAATGATACCGGTTTACCTTTGTGTGCCGTCAGCGGTCTTCCTGCAGGCTGAATAGGACTCTGAGCATTACCCTGCGGAGCACGTCCTCTTGCAATAGTTCTGGAACCGTCCTGCTGTTGTCTGCCCTGTTGTCTTCCACCCTGGCGACCGTCTTGCGACAAAGCATCCTGGGTCTGTTCTTCAGCCCCTTCTTCTGCTCTATAACCTTGTCCCACATTGTATGGTCTTGGTGATATATTCATCGCATTGTACACTACAAACCGTCCTTCCCAAAGAGAATACGACACTTATTAGAATAACTTTAATCTTGTTGTTATTAAATCATCCGTTTAAATGACTTCCGATTTCTATTTAATGTTTTTTCATGATTTGTCAACTTTTTTGTTTAAAATTTCGTAAAACCTTACCCAAAGCCGTTAAATATGATAAAATAATTGTATGGTTTCAAATTATGATGAGTACATGACAGTCCTCAGAGAGAGGGTAAAAGATAAACTTGATACAACCACTTTGTATCAGTTCAAAGGCACCGTATCAAAATTATTGGGTCTGACGGTTGAAGTAAAACTTCCGGGCTTAAAAATCGGGGACTTATGTTATATAGAAACAAACGACGGTCAGAAAAAACCTGCAGAGGTTGCAGCCTTCAAAGGGGAAGTAGCGCAGTTACTCCTTTTACTTGATGGTGCCGGTATCGGACAGGGCAGTCTTGTAGAAACTACAGGGAGTCCTATTTGTATACCTGTCGGAGATTTCCTGTTAGGCAGACTTATTAACCCGATGGGAGAACCTATCGACGGGAAACCGCTTAACACTGAAGGCGCCTTATGGAGAAATATTGAAGGCCCGCCTCCGGGACCGTTTGAAAGACCTATTATTACGGAAATGTTTTCAACGGGTGTGCGTGCGATAGACGGATGTATGACAATGGGCTGCGGACAGCGTCTCGGTTTGTTTGCAGGTTCAGGTGTAGGTAAAAGTACACTATTGGGTATGATTGCTAGAAACTCAGATGCCGACGTTAACGTTGTTGCTCTGATCGGAGAACGTGGACGTGAGGTTAAAGAATTTGTTGAAGATTCTTTAGGGGTTGAAGGTATGCGTCGTTCGGTTATTGTATGTTCAACAGGCGACCAGCCTCCGCTTATCAGACAAAAAGCATTGCTGACTGCGACTGCGGTTTGTGAATATTTCAGAGATCAGGGTAAAAAAGTATTTCTCATGACAGATACCGTAACACGTTGTGCGATGGCAGGGCGTGAAGTAGGGCTGTCACTCGGAGAACCGCCTACAATGAAGGGTTATCCTCCGTCAATATTTTCATGGCTGCAAAAAGTGCTCGAACGTGCAGGTAACAGTCCTAAGGGGTCTATCACTGCACTTTACACCGTTCTTATGGAAGGTGACGATATAGCCGATCCTATTGTTGATATCGTTCGTGGTATTGTTGACGGTCACATTTTCTTATCAAGAAAAGTTGCCGAGGCGAACCACTACCCTGCTATTGACGTTCTCGGAAGTATTTCACGTTTGATGTCCGCAATAGCATCACCTGAACACAAGTCTGCTGCTGCCAAAATGAGAACAATGCTATCACTGTATCGTGAAAACAAAGATTTGATTGATGTCGGCATGTATCAACCGGGAAGTAACCCGAAACTGGATATCGCTATTGAAATGATGCCTCAGATAAACGCATTCCTTCAACAGCGTACCTCTGACAGCGTTACAATGGAATCTACCATTCAAACATTAGTCGACATGATGGAAAATGTTGAGCTGTAAATTACCTGCTTTTACATGCCTATTCTTTATTAATTTTTGTAACAAAGAGCAACATGGTTAGCAAAAAAACATCTTGAGTAGTATTACAATGTAAGATAACAGATTTTATCAACAGATTAGTATTGAAAGGATTATCACAATGACAACATCAATCGCGGCAAACGCAAATGTTCAACAACAACAAGCACAAGATTACGCTCAGATTCCTGATTTTAGACCAAGCTATAATGCTGTTCAGTTGAATCTCAGCCAGCCTACATTAAATGCAGCTCCGCTTGTACCCCCTGCACCACCTACAGCATCTAAACAGTGGAATGCATAGGCCTGGGTATTGTTTGAATTATAAACAATTGTAAACATTGTAAAAAATACATGGCAATTTATAAGAATTAAAATTCTTTAATTAAATGTAGAAGTAGTTAGGAAAGGTTTTACCATGAGTATTAATGCACCTCAAAATGCGCCGGCAACACAAGTAAATAACAGACGTCCGGCATTTGCACCGAGCTATAATGCGGTTCAGATCAATTTAGATACACCGACATTGAACGCTCCTGCACCATATTATTATGATTACCCTCAGGCAGAAGGTCAGCCGTATTACCCGCCAATGACTCCGGCTCCACAACCGGCACCGGCTCCGGCACCGGCTCCTCAAGCTCCTCAGGATACAAACGTTCCAAAACCGCAGGTTGAACAGCCTAAACCGGCTGACGCTCCGGCAGAAACAAAACCTGCTGAAAATGCGATTGATATGGACAAAGTAATTGCTAATTTATCAAGCAAAGACTTCGATCAACAAGCTATTCAGATGGATGAAATAGCAAAGAAAGGTTTAGCAGACGAAGCTGATGCTGTTCCTTACGTACAGGAAGATGTCTTCAACAAATTGAGCGACATCGTAAACTTCGATTCAACAGGTTTAGAAGGACCTACACCTGAACAAATTGAGATACGTGCTAAAGCCGCAGAAAATGCAATGGCTTTAATCCAGGCTCAAAAAGAAGGTAAAGATCCTGCAAGCGTAAAACTGCCTCACCAATTATCACCTGAAGCAGTTGCAGCAGCAGAAAAGATAACTCCGTTTGAACAGGCAGAACGTAACAAAGAATATGCATTGTTCACAATGGCTATCTTACAAAAAACATACGGCGATGAAATCGAAAAACGTTCAGGTAACGTAGTTCCATTGACCGACTTACCTGGTGCAGCACAAGTTGTTAACGAATTGAAGGGCAATGAAAACCCTGCAATCAGAACAGCTGCAATTGATTCGTTAAGATATATTCAACGCCCTGAATATAAAGAAGATTTAAGCAAGATTTACTCAATAGCTCAGACAGACGCAGACGAAGGTGTTGCTGCAGCTGCCGCTGATGCTTTGAACAGCTTAAATCAGTAAAATTTTAAGGTCGCAGACCTTTCCTTACGATTAAATACAGGCTCAGATATTGAGCCTGTTTTATTTTTGAAGTAAAATACTTCTGTGGTTAATTTCTTAAAAAATAAAGTAATTATATCTGTGCAGGCAATGCCCGATGAACCGTTATACAAGGAAGACTGTATGAACGCAATGATGCAGTCCGTTGTAAACGGCGGAGCAGAGATTTTGCGCGTTGCAGGGGCAAGAGATGTAAGAAATGCAAAAAAACTGGGGGTAAAGGTTATCGGTCTTACGAAACCTGACGGTCTGCCTGAGAATTGGAAAGAAATTGTCTATATTACCCCGACTCTGAAAGAGGTTAACGAACTCATAGATGCAGGGGCAGATATTATAGCTTTTGACGGGACATCAAGACCACGCCCGAACGGCTGCACCCTGAAGGAAATCATAGAAACCATACACAATGCAGGCAGGCTCGCAATGGCTGATATTGCAACACCTGACGAAGCAATCAACTGTTCTAAACTCGGCGCAGATTTGGTTTCTACAACACTTTCAGGTTACACAATGGAATCCTTGTCAGACAGCAATGATCCGGATTACCATCTTTTGAAAAACATTAAAACAAGAATAAATACCCCGGTTATACTTGAAGGAAGAATTTGGGAACCATACCACGTTAAAAAAGCATTTGAATACGGTGCTCATTGCGTAGTCATAGGCTCAGCAGTAACACGACCACAACTTATTACCAAAAGGTTTATTGAATGGAGAACATTATGAAAATTTTAGGTTTAAGACCAATGTCAACTTGGGACAAATATGAAAATCTGGCAAATATTATCAGTGAAAAAACAAAATTACCGGAAGGCAAACGTAAATATGTTGTACCTGAATGTAAAATTATAAATATGGCAGAAAATCATTCCTTGTTGAGCAAATACACTCCAAAGGCACAGGAAGAAATGCTTGGTAAGCTGCTTAACAAACAAGCGTAGGGAGCGGATAAATGAAAAAAGCGTTGGCATTTGATATAGGCGGAACAAAAATATATTATACCATTGTGAACGAGAACGGGGAAATTGTAGGTGAGATTAAGAAGACCTCAACCCCGAAAACCCTAGACGGTATTGTTGATGTGCTAAAACAGGGAATCAGTGAAAACGCTGATGTTGATGCTATAGCTATTGCCACCGCAGGAACGGTAAACAACGAAAACACCGGGATCAACGGTTCTACCGGAAACTTACCGTACGGTTATAACACAATAGACTTTCAGTCCTTATCAGACAAAAAAGTTTACCTTGAAAACGATGCCAATGCTGCAGCCTGGGCTGAACATATTATCGGCTCTTCAAAATGGTGTGCCAATTCCGTTATGCTGACTTTAGGAACAGGTGTCGGGGGCGGAATTATCCTTAACAACAAATTATATAAAGGCAAATCAGGCGGAGCGGGAGAAATGCATTTCAAAATGTACCCCGACAAACGCAGAAAATGTACCTGCGGAGCATACGACTGTTTTGAAGCATACGCATCAGGTACGGGACTTAAAATTACAGCAGAAGAAATGAGCGGAAACCGAGAAATTACCACTTATGACGTAATCGACGGTTTAAAAGTCGGCTGTCCAGAAATGACCAAAATATTTAACACCTGGCAAAACCATATAACTCTTGGAATAACCGGTCTGGCAAATATTTTTGATCCTGATTGTTTTGTTCTCTCTGGTTCAATGGCGGAATTTGTTGATCTTCAAAAAATTGAAGAAGAAGTAAATGACGAGATTGTAACTTCTCCGACTTCTGTCAGACGCGGTTCGGCAGGAAACTATTCGGGAATGATTGGGGTTGCACTGTTAGCTTTGGAAAGTATCAGAGGTTAATGATGGGCAAAGCCAAACGCAGAAGTATCGCCAAAGGGAAATACGATCAGATTGCTAATCTTGCAAGAGAAGATGCTGTAAAAATAGCGGTTTCAAAAATTCAGCAGAAAGAAAGTCCTGCAGAGATTATCACATTGTTCGGGCTGACCGCTGAGGAACTTCTTGAGGCTGGGGCAGACTATGAAATTGTAAAATCACTGGGGAGCTTGTTTTAATGTTTTCTAAAATAAGATTTTGGCTCGAATGTTCAAGATGGTATGCTCTTCCAATGACAATTTTTTCATGGCTGATTGTTTTCTGCTATGGAATGAAAAATAACGGCAATCTTTGGTACGGGATAATTGCATTATTCGGGATATGTTTTGCACATCTGGCAACAAATCTGTTTGATGATTTTTGCGATTATCATAAACTTGATAAAATAACTGATCCTAATAATAATATCATTTTACCTAATACACAGAGGGGAAAATGCAGATACATTACAGAGGATAAAGTCAAACTGAGCGAGGTGCTGACGGTCGTTTCCCTGTATTCGTTTCTGGCTTTATTAATCGGATTATTTTTTTATTTTATATGGGGTAAAGATATTCTGATTTTTGCGGGGATAGGGGCGCTTATCATCTTCGGATATTCATTCTGTTCATACATAAGGCTTTCAGAGCTCGCTGTCGGGCTCGCCTTCGGGCCTTTGCTATTCACGGGTACATACTATGCCATGACGGGGGAAATGTCCCTTGACGCGCTTATACTCTCTTTACCGTCAATGTTTTTTACGGTCAATTTGATTTATACCGATACTTTTCTCGATAAAGAAATTGATAAACAGGAAAATAAAAAAACTCTGGTTAATTCTTTTTCGTCAGATGATAAAGCGTTAGATTTTCAAAAAACATTAATTTTTTGGGGATATTTTTCAGTTCTTTTTCTGCCTGTTTTAGACATTGCAGACTGGGAAATTTTCGCGGTATTGCTCACTGTACCGCTGGCCATTGATTTGTTTAAATCACTAAAAATATACTCAAATGACACATCTGCCACCCCCGAAAAAAAATGGTATCATTTCCCGTTTGAAGCCTGGGAAGATATAAAAAATAACCGTTCTGAAACCTTTATGTTCAGAATGTATCAGGCAAGAAATCTGATGATTTATAACTCAATAATTATCGCGACCGCGATATGGCTTAATTATTAGCTGAACAATTTGAAGGTACGTTCTACGTTATCTTTAGCTACTGTTTTTAAAGTTTCCATTTCAGCCTTAATTGCATTTCTTTCAGATTCAAGAGCAGCCAAATCAGTATCGTATTTTCTGTCCTTCATATCAATTTTGCGCATATCAGCTTCATACTGAGCTTCAGCTTTTCTGAGATACTGTTCATCTTCAATTTCTCTTAAATTAGTATCAATCGCAACGCTTACATCATATACCGAATAATCTCTAACCTGTGAAACATCAACCTGACTGATAAGTGCAAAGCCGTTATTTACCATATTTGTTAACCATTCTACACTGTTCTTTTGGTCTTCCGGCATTACAACACCGCCGTTTGTCTTATCCAAAATTGAAAAGATATCGATAGCTTTTTCTATATCACTTTCGGTAAGATTTGGATATGCTGATGCGTCTGTATTTGCTGTGTAAACATTTTTTGTAGAACCTGTATAAGTAGTTCCGTCAAGAGTTGAATAGAAATTATTAAAAGTTGAATAAGGGGTAGTGCAAGTAAAATCATCTATCTTTGAATAGATAGGATTTCCGCCTGCATACGCATTACCGAGTGCATTACAATTATTGATAACAATAGTTTTGTTATTAGAAGTTGCACCGTTAAAAGTTGAAACAGACTGAACAAAAGTTATCCCCAAGCCTTCAACTGCAGCCTTGAAATCATCTCCTCTGCCGTTGCAGTTACCCCAAACATTTGAACTTGATTCACAATTATTATAAACAACATTTCCGTGTATATAACCTGAGAAACCTCCCACAAACCAGTATTCAGATTTTACATTTCCGCTTGAAGAACAGTCATTGATTGTTGCAACAGTAGATGAATTTTCACCTGCACAACCAACGAAACCACCCACAAATGATTTGTAATCCTGTTTATCTGCTTCATCATAACCGTTTGAAGCACTTATACGATTTGCATAAACATCAGCTGAGCTTGTACAGTTTGTAATAACAGTGCCGCCCATTGCGTAACCGATAAAACCACCGACTCCGCACGGCCCTTCAACATAACCTGTAGTTGATGCATTTTCGATTGTTGTATTTTTAGCACCTCTTATCAAGCCGCCTGCATAATTTCTGTCTGAATTGATGTTCGCATCAACTGCAATGTTTCTAATAGTTGCACCGTTTGTATTATCAAACAAACCGCAGGTTCCGTTTTTGATTGTTATTGTATGACCGTTTCCATCAAAAGTTCCGCTAAAATTCTGGATTCCATCCCAGTTAGTGACTGTTAAATCACAGTCTAATCTAAAATTCCCGCTGCTTCCTGACATCGCTAATAATTGATCTGCTGAAGTAATACTTGTGTATGAAGCACTTGCACCTGATTTTATACTGTTTAAGGTTCTTAAGAAGCCTCCTAATGTTTTATTTGATGCATCATACGCACATTTATATTCTTCATCAACAAAAGCTTTTCCTGTTTCTATATCTCTTAAAACATAAATTGTGTGATCATTAACCTTAGTACCCACTAATCTGTTATAGGTTGCGTCATCATAAGAAAAAGATCCGTCAGACAGCAAAACTCTGCTCTGAATTTTTACTGTTTCGAGAGCATCAAGATAATTCTCATAAACTCTTCTTGAGTCATTAGCTAATCTCAGCTTTTGAGCTTCAAGTCTTTGAGCCTTATACTCTATGTCGTGCATTCGCCCTGTAAGCGTAAGCAGTCTTGCTTGTGATGACGATAATCCCATTTTGTCCCTTGACTAATGTGTCTTATTGATAATCTTCTTCTCGCTAAAAAATAAATTTTTTATGTATTATATTTAACGGTATTTTTTACGAAAACTTTAGGCAAAATTTTGGTAAAATTTTGCATTTTTTTCATGATTATTAAAGTACCTCTTGAATAGTTATAATGATAATTTTCAGGATTTCACATTCTTAAAATTTTAAGAAATATTACAAAAAAAGCATGCCAAAATTAAAGTTCGGGCATGCCTTTTTCTGGATAAGGAGTCGTTTTAATTTAACCGACTAATCTATTTAATTTTTCTATTTTTCTTTTATGCTTTTCGTCTTTTTGGAAAATCATAATATATTCGTGCTTAAAGTTATTGAAACCACCCATCAGAGCTCTGTATCTCCATAGAGGTGCCAATTTACCTTTTGCACGTTCATTTCCCTGCATATCTTTTACGATTGTTGCTTTATGTCGGAAACCGATTTTCTTCATTCGTTCCTGACATTCAAAACCGAGTGAAACGATTTCACCATCGTGATATTTATCACCGATAATCAGGGCTGCAAATCTTCTGTCCTCTAACAGATCGTATCCGTTTTGGGCAACCTTTTCAAACCCGTCATAGAAAGCCTCTGTAGATTCACAATTTGATAAGTCTTCTTTCCTGTCAGAGAATTTGATAATGTCGTCATAAGGCGGATGCAAAATAAGTAATTGCGCCTTTGCATCTTTATCATTCGGACGCATAATATCTAATCTTGCCTGAACCTTTTTCTTTGCAATTTCACTTGCGGAATCGGCACAGATAATATTCACATCAGTAACCAACTGCTTTGCATTAAATTTTTCTGAAACTTTTTCTGCCAGCTCATCTTTTAATTCAACGCCGATACAACGTCTGCCCATATTTATTGCCTCAATTCCCGAAGTACCGGAACCGAAAAATAAATCAAGCACAACATCATTTTCTTTTGTATAACGCCAATATAATTGCTGAGCAATCTGAGGAATAAAATTCCCGTGGTACTCATTAGAGTGTCCGCCTTCTTTTAATCTTGAAGGGAACTCCCACAATGTATCTGTTTTTACATAATCATATTCTTTCCACGCATTAAGATTGATATCATTATATGCAGTAGTTTTTACCTTTGGTGCAACCTCTAATTCAGGTCTTAACTCCACTACCTTAGTGTTAGTTTTCTTTGCCATATTAAAATTTCTCCTTTTCCCAATGGTAAAATTGTAAAGGAATGTTAAGAAAATTTTATCGTTAATTTTTACGAAAAAATCAAAAATATATACTCTGTTTGAATGAAGACTGGCAAATTATATTTTTAGAAGCATTAATCTAAAAGGTAAACATAAGAGGGAATAACAAATGAACGTTAACGGTGTAAGAAATTTTTTATTAGGAACTGTAATGGCAACATCATTAGGCGGATGCAAACAAGCATTTAAGGAAGTGAAAAATGTTGAACCTGTTGTATCGGAAGCACTGGATTCTGTGGCTAATAGAACTGCAAAAGTACTTGAAGACAGAACATACAGATTTTTCGGAAGAGATACCATTCCTCTGAGAGAAAATTTTAATAAGAATATAACCGGATACATAAATGAAATGAATGATAGCGCCATTGCCAATATTCCGACCAGACTGGAGGATGCAAGGTTGGTTTTGGTGCGTACACCGCTTGGCAGTGACGTTGTATGCCACGAAATACGAAAACCAATATACAAGGATGCAAAAGCTGTAGTTGTATCTCCAAAAGTTTTCGAAAAAGGTGGAGAACAATATATACCGGTTGAATATTACGGTAAATAGGAGTAGGGGTAAATAGGAGTAAGGGTAAATAATTTCTACAAATTTAGCATTATATAAAAAAGCCTTAAGCAGAACTTAAGGCTTTTTTGTTTATTGTTTTGTTATTTATTAGTCAAGTAATTCTCTCAAAATTTCGTTAACCGTTTGTGGGTTAGCCTTCCCCTTGGTTGCCTTCATAACCTGACCTACGAAGAAACCGAAGAGGTTAGTCTTACCTGATTTATATTGTTCAACCTGTGCAGGATTGTTGTTAACAACATCTTCAACCATCTTTCTGATAGCGTTGACATCTGTTATCTGGCTTAAACCTTTTTCTTCAACAATCTTTGATGCAGCAGTTCCGTCCTTCATCATATCAACAATAATTTGTTTTCCGATGTTGTTTGAAATTGTATTTTTAGAAATCAAACCGAGTAACTCTGCAAGATTTTCAGGAGTTAATTTTGTATCGGTAATCGTGATATGTTCTTCCTTCAGGTATGCTGCGATAGGTCCCATCATAAAGTTAACAGCAAGTTTTGCATCAGCATCCAATTCCAAAACTCTGTCAAAGAACAGTGCTGATTCCATCTGTTCAACAATGACTGATGCATCATATTCACTCAGACCTAAAGACATATATCTTTCTCTCTTTTGGTTAGGAAGTTCAGGAAGGGTACTTCTTACTTCTTCAACCCATTCTTTTGAGATAGATAAAGGCATCAAATCAGGTTCAGGGAAATATCTGTAATCGTGAGCATCTTCCTTACCTCTCATTGATTTTGTAACACCTTCGTTATCATCCCAAAGTCTTGTTTCCTGAATAACTTCTTCTCCATCTTCAACAAGTTCTATCTGTCTGTCAATTTCATATTCAATAGCTCTTTGCAAAGCTCTGAAACTGTTTACGTTTTTGATTTCCGCACGGGTACCAAATTCTTTTGAACCCTTCGGCATAATTGAAATGTTAGCATCACATCTCATGGAACCTTCTTCAAGGTTACCGTCACAAACACCAATATATCTTACAATATTTCTGAGTTCTTCCATATAATTTTTTGCTTCTTCCGAACTTCTCATATCAGGTTCTGATACGATTTCCAGCAAAGGCGTGCCAGCTCTGTTCAAATCAACAAGTGAATATTTTGAACCTGCGATACCGTCAGCACCAACGTGAACTAACTTTCCTGCATCTTCCTCTAAGTGTGCTCTTGTAATACCGATTCTTTTGCCGTTGATATCAATATGACCGTTTACACAAATAGGTTCGTCATACTGAGATATCTGATATCCTTTTGGAAGGTCAGGATAGAAATACTGTTTTCTGTCAAACTTACATCTCTCAGGGATATCACAATTCAGAGCCAAACCTAATTTGATACCCATATTAACACATTCCTTGTTCAGCACAGGTAATACTCCCGGCATACCTAATGTGATTGCACTTGTCTGTGAATTTTGTTCGTTACCGAACTCCGTACTGTCCGGTGCAAATATTTTTGACTTAGTTTTCAGTTGCGCGTGAACCTCAAGTCCGATTACAACTTCATATTTCTCTCTTAAATCTTCCATTTATAAAACCTCTTTTTCTGTTTTCTCAATACATGAAATACTATCACAAACAATACCGTCCGTAAAATAAAAAATAAATTGGCATGCCAATACCAAAAAACAGTGAATATCTTATATTTACACTCATTTGTTGAATATATTCGGTTGATAAATTAGAAATTTTGGCTAAAAATATTTGTATGGGTATACAAAAAGTACAAAATGAACTGGGAAAAAGATTAAAAAGTCTGAGATTGGAAGGACACCTCACCCAAGAAGAAGTGGCATCGGAAGTAAATATGTCCCGAGATCACTTGTCAAACATTGAGAATGGAAAGTATCCTATAAATATCAAGACCCTGTATAAGCTTGCAGAATTTTATAAAGTTGATATGAAATACTTCTTTTAAGCTTTACGGGCAACATAATTTATAGCCTATTGCTCACTTTAATCGTGTAACGATATTGTCAATGCATTGGATAGAGCGATACCTCCCTGGACAGGCGGTTTGTTTGCGATACAACCTTTTACATACATTACGGTTGAACCGCCGCCGTCAAGATTCATTGCGTTTACACATCCTAATTGAAGCATATACTGCGCCAACTCTTTAAGGGTCATCCCTATCGAACTGCCTTCTCTTCCGTCTGCAGTAATTATGATAAATCTGTTATCCTTGGTATAACCGATAGCGGTACGAGGGTTTCTTCCGCCGATTGCAAGAAGTTTTTGCTCCTGAATATCAACGAAAACCTGTCCGTCTTTTACAAGGTATGGGCCACCGCTTATTATGTGATTAACATTTTCCCATGCAGGAAGTGTTTTGACATCAAGATCTACCTTATCGTTAATTTTAAGTGACGATAAATTTGCGGCAGGGCCGACGAGAACATATCCGTTTAATGGAATTGGAGTTCTTTCTTTCGTCACGGATATTACCTTCCCGTCGGATACCACAACCTGCAAACCGTTTTTAGGGGTGCAAGGTGACATACGCCCCCAATCCGAAGTGTAGCACAAGGTGTATGCTACGGACATTCTCGGTTGGTTAATATTGTCAACCTTAATATTGGTCCATCCGCATCTCAGGTTTGCATTTAATTTTACCCTGTCCATTTTAAAACCGTCGTCAAATATTCCCATCGCAACGCGGTTGAAGACAGGACCTGTATATAATTTTTTGTCCACCATCATTGTGCCTAATGGACAACCTGTTTGTGGCAAGAAAAAAGCACCATTAACAGCTACCAGTGAATGATTCTTTTTTGCCATAGTCGTTATTGATGCTTTATGAGAAAGAGTTGCTGAGGCTAAAACCGGTTCTATCTTTATCTTCGGATTAACATTCATGTCCGCTTCGATAATGTTTAACCTGACAGGGCGCCCCTGATAATACCTGACAAGTTTTATATGTTTGATACCTTTATCCACATCATATATCCTGCAATTAGAATATTTTTTTGATATGTATGCATCGAACTCTGCCCCGCTCGCCTCCTCTGTCGTAATTTTGTCCAGTGTCCTTTCGATCTGAAGAGTGTTGACAAGAGGCGGTGACACGATACCGTTTACTATCTTGATATTATCCGCAAATACCAAACTGTTCTGAGATAATATAAAGGATGCAACTAATACTACATTCGCACACAGGATGAACAGTCGTTCGTGGCTGAAATTGGAGTAAATAGTATCCATTTTGATCACCTCTGGGAGTAAACGTAACCGGATACCTTTTTTATTTAAGAGTGGTTAATGGGGAATAACACTCTGTTTGGGCCTTGTAACCCCTTACATTAATATTATACCACATTTTTAACATTTTTAAACCTGTTTAAACTCAATAACGGCAATATTTTTACAAAACTAAATAGTGTCAAATGTACACATAGCGTGTGATACAGCCATTTAATAATAGTAAAACATACACTATATCAGAAATAGGGTAAGTTTAACACTTTTTTGAACCACTAACAAAACTAAAAAAGAGCCCCTTCTAAGGTTCTTTTTTAAAATGGTCGGGATGACACGAACGGAATTTTCGGTAGAGTGCAGCGAAGCGAAACTCGTAACGTGGAGCAGAACCACGCTTCTGCGACCAGCCGAATAATTCCGGAGAACGTGCGAAGCACGTGAGAATCGCATCATTAATCAAAAAAAAAGAACCTATCTCTAGGTTCTTTTTTAAAATGGTCGGGATGACACGAACGGAATTTTCGGTAGAGTGTAGCGAAGCGAAACTCGTAAC
>JAILHQ010000036.1 GCA_024695725.1 Cyanobacteria bacterium RUI128
ATTTCCTACATATTACTCACCCGTCCGCCACTTATGTATCTCCGAAGAGACCTTATCGTTCGACTTGCATGTATGAAGCATGCCGCCAGCGTTCGTCCTGAGCCAGGATCAAACTCTCCATTGTCAGAAAGTTTATGTCCACGTCTATCGAGGGCTAACTCGATAAACTGCTCGACTTTAATTAATTGCGTTGTCTGTCATTTTTGAAATCAACAAGTATATTAGTCGTTTTCAGCTATTCTATTTTCAATGTTCGAGAACAATTAATTTTTACACAGCAAACGAATATTATACTCATCCATTGCTAGTGTCTCATTCCCTCGCGATAATTTACCGCGCTTATCTATCTTATCGCTTTAAAAACTTTTGTCAAGCATGAATTTTTGACTTTATTTACATTTCTTAACTAAGTTTTTCAAGCTTAATTTTAATGTTCGTCGGTGCCTTCGGGATTTATCATCATCCCCTTTGGTGGTTATCGTTTGCTATTTATATTCGACTTATTTCGGTTAGTAAAACCTAACCCTTTTTAAACCACCCCTGAGTTCCTCTGTGTCCCAGGCACATAAACTATACTACTACCTAAATATTTAAAATCAAGAGGGTTTATGAAATTTTTTCATGCAATATTGTGCTTTTTTACGCACTTCCCCTATTTTACTGAATTTGCGCCATTCACAAAACTTCACAAATGCTTGACAACTCCGAAAAACAAGTTCAAATCATGCTTTTGCGGCTTGGGTTTATGAAGATTTGTAACCAAAATTCGACTCATTGAAATCAGGTGTTTCAAATTTACTTTATATAAATGTGTGTGAGTAAGTTATATGGAAAAGTAAAAGGAGTCATTTATGAGTGAATGTTCAGGAAGTTGTGCAGTACACAGACAAAACAGCCTTATAGGAATGTTTGATAATCGCCAATATAGCACAAATAACAATACACCTGCTATATTCAACGACATCAAAATGCAAGATGGTTTAGAAAGATACTCGGCACTGAAGCCAACCATCTGTTATCTGGCTTAAAATACTATTCGCACAGGGGGGCGCCCGTAACTGATACGGGCGCCTCTTTTAATTTCTATATATATATTAATATGCAGAATCTTTCACACTTACCGCATTTCACGGTAGCACAAAACATCCTCTCTTAGCACATTTACCCCTACATTTACCCCTTTAGCCCTCCCAAGGACCAAATTTTTTATCTGCATATTCGGCAGAACGATTATACGCATCTACTTCGATAGCATTCTTTTCGTATTCAGGAGAATCGACTTTCGGATAATTTCTCACTGCTTCAAGCCATTCTTTTGCCTTTTGGCCCATTTCAGAATCCGGACTGATTGTCTTTTCAGTTTCAGGTTTATCAGCCCAATATGATTTATCGAACATATCTTTGACCTTAAACCCGAGAATAGCTTTATCTATCATATTTTGAGGTTTTGCGTGAGTCCACGCTGCGATAATTTCTTTTTCACCAATACCTTCTGTCTGACGCATAACCATATGCTGCTGAGCGTGGACTACTTCATGAGCTATTTTTTGAACAATAAATTTTTTGTGTTCATCTTCAGTTAAAGGTTCAATTATCAATTTGTCATAACCGAGGTTACCGTTTTTTGCCAGAGCAGCAACCGAAACCAGTGCCATTTGTTTGCTTACAAACAGCGGAAGTTTATTCTTTGGAGAAGTTAAAACTGTACGTTTCCCATCTTTAATGCCGACAATTTTTGTATCAGATTCAACCAAATCTTCCAGACTCATTGAGATTTCGTTCTTGCTATAGGTAAACCCGCCTGCAACAACGCCATCATTATTACCGACAAATCTCAAATGCGGAGCTCTGTCGATGCCGAAATCTTTGTTTATTTCATCGTAAACCCTCTGTAATTCACCATTTGGGAATAATTTTTGGAGTTTTTCGATGTTAATTTCTTTTCTGCTTCTTATTTTAACGGTATCAACATTAGCTCCTGATAAAGGCGCTGTTACTACATTTGAGTCAGCTGAAGCAACATTACCTGCTGATATTTTGTTAATATCAGCTCTAAAGTTTGGAGCATACGTATACATACTAACCTTATTCATATATTATATAAGTAAATGTTTTCAGAAAAATTGCCTAAGTATGTAGTAATATTAATTTTCTTTCGTTAATTTCAAAATTTCGGTTTTAAGATTTTCGAACACATCATCCCAGGTTTCCGGGGTTTTCTGTTTAAAAATAGTAACTGAATCGTACCATTCCGTTTTTTTGTCGTTATCAAACCAACGCCAGTCAGCGGTCGACGGAAGCAAGAGATAAGTTTTCACCCCCAAAGCGCCTGCCAGATGTGCAGCGGCAGTATCAACCGTAATAAATATATCAAGATTTGCCAAAGCACCGGCTGTCTTGTCAAAATCGTCAAACGATTTTCCCAAATCCGTCAGTTCTGGATATTTTTTATAATCATCCATTATCGGGTTAACCTGAAAAGAACTGAACTGAATACATTTTATCTTAAACAACTCTTCAAACATTGGAACAACAAGAGTTCTGTGTATTAAATCTCTCAGCCCTGCCGCACCTGCTTCCCAGCAAATGCCTGCTTTTAGTTTATCGGGCTTAAATTTTGTTTTGTAATCGCTGACTATTTTTTTATCAGGTATAAAATACCCTTCAGAAAACGGTATTTTATCAATATCAGTCTTTAAGTAGTACGGGATATGCGACAAAATAACCGACTTATCATAATTCGGAAATCTCTTTGTCAAAATACAGACTTTTATATTGTCATATTTTTCAAAAGATCTTTTTACGATACCTGCCATCTCTTTACGTATAAGAATTTTGACAGTTTTAAACTTGTCCTTTATAAGCGGCACATAGCGAAGAAACATAAAGGTATCGCCATAGCCCTGGTCACAAAAAACGAGTAAGGTTTCCTGTTTATATTTTTTTCCGTCCCACTGACGTTTCAGCTTGAAAATCGGGTGTTTCGGGCCACACTGAATATCCCTTTCTATATAGTATTTGTATGCTTTTTTGAACTCTCGTTTTTTGAAATACAGGTTTGCCAGCGTAAAGTTAAGCCAGGCATCCTTTTTTGGCCCCCGGTATATTTTTTTCACATATTTCAGAGCGGTATCATAGTCCCCGCCTCTGCCCGCATTTATTGCAAGATTATAGTAGGCTTTACGTTTTTCACCGCAGGCAAGAGCCTTTTCATAACATTTTTTTGCAGCCGCCTCATCACGCATAAATATTTCACAAATCATGCCTGAAACTATCCAGCCTTCGCCAAAGTCGGGATATGCACGTGTAACCTGAGAAGCAAGCGAGTGCGCTTCTTTGTACTTTCCTATATCTATACAGCAGTCTGCAAGCTGAGCAATTGCTTCAGGTTTCAGCGGAAATTTTTCGTGTGCCAGAAGCGCAACTTCATAGGCTTTTCTGTTTTCTTCAATTCTTTGCAGATATGCCACATATTTTTCATAAACATCAAAATTTAAAGATTTACCTATAACCCGTTCAAAATATTCTGCCGCAAGGTCCTGTTTCCCCAGACAGAAATATGCAAACCCGAGATTTTCCGTATTCACCAAAGACGGCCTTATGGAATTTGATTCTTTAAGATAATATTCTGCAGATTTGAAGTATCCTGTATTAAGATACAGTACCCCAAGCATAGTAAGGACAACGTCGTTTTTACTATCCCTTTTTAAAATATCAATATATATTTTTTCAGCACTTTTAAAATCGCCTTGGGATGTATATTTTACAGCTTTTTGAACGTCCTCTAAAATATTCATGGCTCAATTATAACATTAATGAGCGATTTAAGGAAGATTATACATAATGTAAAGTTGTTGTTCTCAGGGGAAAAAATTTATACAATGTTATTAAATAATCGGAGGGGGTTTATGAAGAATTTTATTATTAATATGTTAGGTACTTTTATTTTGTTAATGAGTTCATGCGCCGGAGCATTTGCGTTTTTCTCGGATATGGATACGAACCACTGGGCATATAAACAAATAAAAGATTTATCCGAACAAAGCATTGTAATCGGATACCCTGACGGTACTTTTAAACCTGATGAAAATGTAACAAGAGCAGAGTTTGCATCTATGGCAATAAAAGCTCTCGGACAGGAACACGCAAATGTAATTCAGAAAATAAATTATTCGGATATAGACGAAACCTATTGGGCATATGATGCTATTGAAAAAGCTGTTTATTTTGATTTGATATCAAACGAAAAAGACTCAGAAAAATTCAGACCGGAAGATCCCGTATCAAGAGCTGAGGCCTTGAGTATAGCGGTAAACTCTTTAACCACCGAACAAATAAGCAGGCAAAAGGCCTTAGATGTTTTATCGAAAAAATATAAAGATGTATCAAGTATTCCTGAAGATTTTATTATTACCGCAGGTAAGGCTGAAATACTTGATATGATTGTTTCAATACCTGAAAGAAAAGAGTATATGGACTCTGACAGACCTGCAACAAGAGCTGAAGTTACCGCAATTTTGAATAATATGATGATACAGGCAAAATTAAACCCTAACGCAAAACTTGCAGAGGCTATGCGCAAAAAAACAGGTGAAGGCTATGTAATAGAAGATGCTTCCGTTCAGGGTTCAGTCGGAACTATACCTAAAGGCTCAATCGTACCGATAAAATTAAACAGAGGTTTTTCTACCCAGTATTCGGTCAAAGGCGAAGACTTTACTGCAAATACCAACCAAAACTACATAACTCCTAATAAATATATCCTTATTTATAACGGTACAAAATTCATCGGCGTGCTGAGAGAAGTACAAAAAGGAAAACTGTTTGTCAGAAACGGTGTTATGAAGCTTGAAGTTCAGACAATTAACACCCCTAACGACCAGAATTTCATTACTAATATGACAGGAGATGTAACAGTTAAAAAAGGCAGATTTATGACCTGGTTCAGAAAAGTATTCAAGGGCGAAAAAATAACGGTTAAACCTGGCAATACTATTTACGTTAAATTCCTGAAACAAATAAAGACTGACCTTACTAACGGCTGGATTTATCAGTAATTTATGATTCGCCTTTCATTAATTCGATTGATTTAAACACTCCTCTGTTTCCGATAAAATAATCGGCATGGATTTTTCCGCCTACATATCTTAACGGATAAAGGTCGTGAATCTCCGCAAAATCGACATTAAGATCCTTACCTACACGCAAGAGTTCACCCATAGAGTCAAGTTTCGCATATTTCAAATCAGCATTCCCTCTGATTTCTCTTATTTTTCCCAAACTCTTCATATTCAACCCCGAAAGATTTGCATCTCCGCCGATATACACAACATTTCCCGTAGTGCTAGACTGCAAACGTGTAAAATCAGCATCTCCTTCTATTCGCGAGATTTTTTTCAGCATATCCTCTTCATCAATTCCTATTGCTTTTAAATTGATTTTCTCAGGGATTTTGTAATGAGATATTTCAAGAAGCCCGTCTTTATCAGTTTTGCTTTCTATCTTAAAAAAGTCCAGTATTTTTTGATAATCTTTATTTTGTATTGCATCACCTATATGCTTATTTATATCGTCTAAAGTTTCCTTTGACGATTTTGACAGATTATATTCGGTTTTTGCTTTATCAACAAGGAATAAGTCATTGTCCTCAATGTATTTATCCAAAACATCAAAATACGCAGGCTCAATTCTGTCATTGTTTAAAGCGCCCTGGATTTCCACAACCACGTCATCATCAAATCTCATACCAATTTTAGGGTCACCGTTTTCAAAATATATATGAAAATCTCCAGCTGCGAGATAAGGTTTTGCGTGAGTTGATTTTGTACACCAGTGAACACCTGATATGGTTTGCAGTTTTTGAACGTTTTCCTTAAAATGATCTCTGTCATTTTCTCTTGACGGGATAATTATCCACCCGGTATAATTTTCATCAACTTCGTTTGCATAAAGCCCTTTAAGATTGTCTTTGTATAATTTTCCGAAATCAAACTGATATCCCCTGTCGGTTTTCAGCCTGTCGTCAATTTCAGACATAGTTTTTTGCAGCATGTTTGCATTATATGGGGACATGTACGTATTGTCATTAGCCTTTAATGACTTGGTAACACCGTTAAGAATCAGTAATTGTTCAGCAGGTGTATAAGCCCCTTCGGCTGCAATTTCATAACTCCAAATACCCTTCATCCGGTGTCTTTGGTTAACCACAACATCATCCCTTCCACCTAAATCGGACTTCCTTATTTTCCCCGTTTCTTCTGCAGCCCAGTTTTGAAAATCATCATTCGTATCAAATTTTTCAATCGGGGCTTTAAACTTTTCCACGACTGCAAAATCTATCCCTGAAAAATCAGATTTCTTCATAGCACAAAAACTGACCGGGGTATAATTTCCATATAAAAATGAATTATTTTGAAGCTTCATATCCGATATAAAACCTCTAAAAAATAAATTTGCCGAGGGATGGGTAAATATAAAGAATAAATACATTAATTCCCGAACTATTTAAACAGAGCAAGTAATTTAGATAATATACCCTTTTTCTCTTCTGCCGGCTGAGGTTCAGGTTCAGGTTTCGGTTCTGCAACAGGCATTCTGAAACCTTCTACTTCGTACCCTGCATGCACGGCTTTTATTTTGGAATTATCCAATACAGTATCAACACGTTCTGTTGTCAGAAAATCGTTTTCTTTCATATATTTTGAAAGAATATTGATATACTCAGGCGGAATCTCATAGTCGTTCAATTCACTGTTTACTTCTTTTACTATATCCTCGTCAAACCTTATTGCAATTTTAGGTTTTCCTTTTTCCATATAAATATGCATATCTCCGTCCGCCAAATATACCCTTGCTCCGCCGTTTTTAGTACACCATTCGTGGCAGGAAAGTGACTGCAACTTTTCGACATTTTCAGTAAAATGCTCCGGATCATTAATTTTTGACGGAATAATTATCCACTTAGATTCATCACTGTTAATACTTGATTTTTCCATATACATTTTACGCAGATTTGCTCTGTACATTTTACCAAAATCGAACGTTAATTTTTTATTTTGAACAAGTTTTTCTCTTAATTCAGCCAGAGTATCATCCAGTATATTTTTGTTAAACACCGGACAAAGAGCCTCATTATTTGGCTTCATATCTTTAGTTATACCATCCATAATAACCAGCTTTTCAGGAACTGTATAATTACTGTTGTTTAAATTTAATTCCTGATCCCAGGTACACACCAGGCTTTCCCTTTTCAAGACAGTATCATAATTTCTTCCGCCATAATCTTTGCTGGATACTCTGAAATACTCTTTTTGTGCCCATCTCCAAAAGTCACTAATTGAATCAAATGTTTCAATAGGGGCTTTGAATTTTTCCACGACTGCAAAATCAAAATTGCTAAACTGTGACTTTTTCATTGCGGTAAAAGATGGAGTAAAGGTATCTTTTTCCAATCTGCGTGAAGAATACGGATAGCATACACCATTACCGCCTACCTGATTATTTTTGTTTATAAACATCGGTTGATTTGAGATTCTCATACCGAATATAACACACGTAATAAAAAATATTGCCATTAATACGGCAATTTATTACCCTTTGTAAATAGTAAATACGCGGTAACTTCAGAAAAAAAGGAACCTGAGAAAATATACCTTATAGCACAAATTCTCAGGTTTAGACAAAAACCCGCTCCCATCCCCCAACGGGAGCGGAAACTTTGATTACCTTAATAACCCTGCTGATAACAATCATCCACATTGGCAGTATATATACTTGCCAATTCTGCTATCTGCTCATTAGTACCGTTTGTAAAGACATCCATTGCAGTAGTATAACCGCTGTCATTTGCCTCTGAAGTTAACCAATTTGCAACCTTTTCAGTTAATTCGGTATAATCTAAATGATATCCGTTAACCGGGTAGAACTCTTCGTGTTGACCTCCGCTAATGTGAAGTGCGGCACTGTCTCCTACCGTAGTAACATAAGAAACAGAATTTTTACCAATAATATGAATCCCATTATCCTCAAAACTGCTAAAGGTCCTTGAAAGAGTGAATAAAATATCATCCCCCATAATTTCCTGACCATTCTCACCTATGGCGACATCAAAAAATACGAATGGTCGACCACACATATATGAGGAAACCATTACCATACCATTTGATAAGTACTGAGGTTCCGAAGATCTTATTAAACTATAATCAAAGAAAAGCTTATTATTCCCGCTTGGATCATATACATCATAATGAGAACCATTAAAGTCGAAGTATGTAAAATTAAATATATCATTTCCGGCACCGCCATCAATATATGAGTTACCGCTATAGCAAACTATTTCATCATCCCCGGCACCTAAATTAATAGTATTTGAACCGTTACAACATCTGATGGAATCGATACCGTCACCTGTATTTACAGTATTTGTTCCTGCAGTAATATATAATGTATCATTATTCTTTCCACAAGTAACATTATTAGTACCCGTACAGGAAAGGGTAATATCATTATTACCGTCACCTGCATTTATCGTGTTTGAAGAAGTCCCGGATGCAACAATTATATCATTCCCCGAACCTGTTGTTATTTTATTGACTCCGGCGCTTTCTTTCACATTTGCAGTTTCTCCTGCCAGGGATGAAGCAGTGATTATATCATTATAGTCTGAACCGATAATTTTGTCACTTCCTGATTTTGAATTTATCGTGACACCAGTGTTTTGTTTCGTTGAAACATAGCCTGATGCATCTATGTTTTCATCCAGAACAGTACCTGTATATTTACCTTTCACAAAATCGTCTGCGCTAACTTTTAACATTTCCAGATATTTTGCCTTGTTTTTCATAGAAGATCCGTTTATATTAACTGTTACATCTTTATAGTTTGTAATGTAGTTTTTCAGGGTAACAACATTACCATCAGCAGCGGTTAATACAAGATTATTTCCGGAAATCTTGTAATCAAAATCAGCTGAACCAGTGAATCTCAGGTTTAGTGTTTCACCCTTGTTTGCGGTGACAACAACTTTCCCGTAATCTTGGCCGAAATTAAGGGTGTCATAACCTTTGCCGAGATCAAATTTCCCGTTTTTACCAATCACGCTTACATTCTCTTTATAATCTGAACCTGTATAAGAATTCACGCCCCCGACTTGAATAGTTGCATCCTTCAAAATTGATTTTTCACAGAGATCATAACCGTCTGCTGACCTAAACTCTTTCAGAATATAAATCCTTTGATATTGGTTACGATAATATGATTCATAATATGGCGGATTATTTATATAATCTTCATATTCAAGCTGAATTTCGCCCGATAAATTCTTTATCAAATCAACATTATTCTCTGATTTATTTTTGAAAAAGTTAGATAATACTATCTTACTCTCAGGCGGGGAAGTTATTTCAGAATTGTTACCATCACCAATCATATATACAACACATTCAAAAGAATAATCTATTTCCAAATCGTTATTAACCCTTGTAAACACAAGATTATCCAAAGAACCGTTTATATGTATGACATCTGATTTCTCAGCATCTTTTATGGTATCAACACCGTCACCTTTATTAAAAATAAAAGTATCACTGCCTTTACCGCCGATTAAAACATCATTACCTTTACCTCCGATAACCTCATCATTGTTAGCAGTGCCTGTAATAATATCATTATATTTTGTACCTTCTCCGACATAATTACCATCACCATTTTGGACTGACGAAACATTTACCATCATATCCTGTATCAGCGAATGCGGCTCATCACTATCTGCCGTTTTTATTGAAGAAATCGGATCCTCCGATGTGAAAAAGTCTTTAACTGTTTCATTCTTTTTCAGTTTTTTCGATGAAATAACCAAATCATCACCGTTTTTTGAAAAATTTAACTGTTTAAATTTTAAACCGTATTCCAAAGCAACTGTACCTGATAATATATCTGCGGTGGAATATTCTGAAAGTTCACCCTGCGCATCAAGAGCTTTTATTACAAGATTTGGAGTGTTTTTATAATAATTTTTAATGGTTACAGCATTTTCAAGAGTATCAGTGCTATCCTTGTCAAAGTAACTGATTACAAGATCATTATCCGACTTTTTGCATTTAATATCCTGAAGATATGAGTTTTTAAACTCAAGAATTTCGCCTTCCTGTATATCACAAATGGTATCTTTACCGGAACCGTAATATTTCCCGTTACACTCGTATGTATCAGACACAAAAGTATCAATACCGGCTCCGCCGTAGATTACATCATTCCCGACATCTGCAATAATGGTGTCGTTACCTCCTGCACCTTTTATTGTATCTTTTGTTGTCGTACCGTATATCGTTTCCTTCAGATTTGTCCCATTAATTTTTGTTTTGCCGGTTGAAATAACATATACATCATTTACCAAATCATATACGTGAGAAGTATTATCAGCATTTGGGCCATATTCAAAAACTACACTTTCAGCCAGATTATTTTTACCCATATTCGCAACAGTAATTGTATCTGTCTGAGTTTTACCGTTTAAACCCTTGTAAGTTCTTGAAATTACTACATCCTTACCGCTCTCTTTGACGTCAAACTCAGGATTGCTATTCCCTGTAATATACTTGATAACAAGTTTTTCACCCTTGGTTAATTTTACCGTATCATTACCTGAGCCTTCCTTATAGACAAATACATTTTTGCCTTTGCCACCAACTATAACATCATTGGCTTTTCCGCCGGTAATAATATCGTTACCCAAACCTCCGTTTATAGTAAGTTTATTTGTATTCCCTGACATATCAATAGTGTCGTTAAAAACAGAACCGATAACCTTATTCTTTTTAGGGATAAATACTCCGTTACAGTCTATGGCACACATATCTGTAATCAGAAAATCTTTACATTGAGGCTCTGTAAGACTGCTGTGCCAGCCCTCTGCTTCAGGATACTCTGCTCTTATTGATTTTATCGGTGATTTTGTTGCTTTACCTGAGGTATCAATAAAATAATCTTCAATTATTATTGTTCTTCCATCGTTTGTTGTTACATCAAGATTTCTTGTTTTATTCCCCTCTGCATCAACTTGTTGTGCCATAGTCAGTGCATCAACATCAGTTGTCTTTAACCCCTCAATATACAGAACATCACTGCCCTTCATTACGGTAGTGTTAACAGATACCTTGCCCTTCGCATTAACCTTACATGTAGCTACTGTTGTTCTGATTGTCGTATTCACATCATCCGTTTTGATATGAAAAACATCGTTATTATTTGTTCCTTTAGCAACTTCTTTTGTTGCATAAACATCAATAATTTTTTTCTTAGCCATAGGTGGGGGCCTCCTGTTTAATAGTTGAAGGGATGGGGTACATAGATTTGCGATGCGTACGTATGTACGAAATCTGCTGTCTTCGCATTCTTAATCTGCTACTTATTTATTCCCTTAATCGTTCTCGCAATCCATATATTGGTAAATGTATCCCTACTGTTATTATTCTTCATGTGTAGAATTTTTCCAACCCCAAAATCGGCAAAATTTACAAAAATCAAACTGATTCACTTCCTACAAACTGAATACCGAATTTTGTACGGAACAGATATTTTACGGTTTCGCCCTGAACCTCGTGCATCATTGTATTATACAAATCATAAGCCTCTTTTTTGTATTCAATAAGCGGATCTTTTTGACCGTAAGCACGGAGCCCGATACCCTCTTTAAGCATATCAATATTGTGTAAATGGTCTATCCATTTATTATCAACAACTCTTAACAAGACATCCCTTTCAAGTGAACGCATAATATTATCGCCCGAGAACAATTCCTGCGGAGTATAGTCCTGCTCATACTGTGCCATAACGTCGTTATAGAAGGTTATTATTTCTGTTTCGTGATCACGATATGCGTTATTTACTGCTTCTCTCAGTTTGTCATACATTTCGTGGTATCTCATAGATTTAATATCATCAACCTTCAGATAATCAATCTGGGGAACGATAGAATTTAATTCTCTTATCATCGCTGACAAATCGTCAGGAATATAATCTTCAGTACTCATTTCAGGAGAGATATAACTCTTCATAAGCCTGTCGAGTTCTCTGTCCATCATAAAGTAAATATCCTCTGACAAATTATCCTGATTAAGAACACGTCTGCGCTGAGCATAGAATTTTTCTCTCTGAACATTCATAACATCGTCATATTCAAGCACGCTCTTACGGATATCAAAGTGATAGGTTTCAACTTTACGCTGTGCCGACTGAATTTGTCTTGTAATGAGTGGAGATTCGATAGCCATATCTTCTTCGACATTGAGCATATTCATAATGCTTACTAATTTGTCCCCACCGAAAATTCTCATAAGGTTATCCTCAAGAGATAAGAAAAATCTTGTAGAACCCGGGTCGCCCTGACGAGCCGCACGACCTCTTAACTGGTTATCAATACGGCGTGATTCGTGACGTTCGGTACCGATTACGTGTAAACCGCCCGCTGCAACAACCTGTTCGTGCTCTTCTGTTGTTATTGCACGTGCTTCATCTAACGCTTTATTCTTCTTTTCTTCATAATCAGGATCCGTTTCAGGAGTAATTCCCTGTTCATCAAGCATATCTTTTGCGAGATATTCTGCGTTACCACCTAAGAGAATATCCGTACCGCGGCCTGCCATATTTGTTGCAATGGTAACCGCACCGACACGACCTGCCTGAGCAATAATATAAGCTTCTTTTTCGTGATATTTCGCATTCAGTACGTTATGCGGAATTTTTCTTTTCTTAAGTAATTTTGACAACAATTCAGATTTTTCAATACTGATTGTACCAACAAGAACAGGTCTTCCAAGTTCATGCTGTTCTATAATATCGTCAACTACCGCATTAAATTTAGCCGTTTCGGTTTTATAAATAACGTCAGGATAATTGATTCTGATATCTTTTTTATTGGTAGGAATAACTGTTACTTCAAGGTTATAAATTTTACCGAATTCAGCTTCCTCTGTCATTGCAGTACCGGTCATACCTGAAAGTTTCGGATACAAACGGAAAAGGTTTTGGAAGGTTATACTTGCCAGAGTCTGGGTTTCGTCCTGTATTTTTACGTGTTCTTTGGCCTCGACAGCCTGATGCAGTCCGTCAGACCAGCGGCGGCCTTCCATAAGACGACCGGTAAACTCGTCAACTATCATAACTTCGCCGTTTTTAACAACGTAATCGGTATCTTTTATAAACAGTTCTTTTGCTTTCAATGCCTGTAAAAGGTGGTGTGCATACTGGTTTGAAATGTCGAATAAATCTTTACACCCGATTAGTTTTTCAGCCTTATCAATACCTTCTTCCGAAAGAATAACGTTTTTGTTCTTTTCGTCAACTTCGTAATCAACATCTTTTGTAAGTTTTGGCGCAATCTTCGCCATTAACTTGTATGTATCGGCAGACTTTTCAAGTTTGCCGCTTATAATCAGAGGTGTTCTTGCCTCGTCGATTAAAATACTGTCGACTTCGTCGATTATGGCATAATTATACGGTCTTTGAACCAGCATTTCGTTAGAAGTTGCCATATTATCACGCAGATAATCAAACCCGAATTCGTTGTTTGTACCGTAGGTAATATCGCACGCATAAGCAGCCTTTTTCTCATCATAATCAGAACCTCTGCCTTCAGCGAGGATAACCCCGACAGTCAGACCCAAGAATTTATAAATTCTGCCCATCCACTCACTGTCACGTTTTGCGAGGTAGTCGTTTACGGTAATAACGTGTACCCCTTTTCCGGTAAGTGCGTTCAGATAAGCAGGTAAAGTTGCAACAAGGGTTTTACCTTCACCTGTTCTCATTTCGGCGATTTGACCGTTATGCAGGAAATATCCGCCCATAAGCTGAACATCAAAATGGCGCATGTTTAATACACGCTTTGCAGCCTCACGAACAACCGCAAAAGCCTCCGGAAGTAACTTATCCAAAGCCTCTTTTTCTAACTTTCTGTCTTCTCTGAAATCGTTAGAAACAGGTCTTTGCGCTAAAATTTCTCTGAATTCGTTTGTTTTTTCTCTCAATTCATCATCAGAAAGCGCTTCAAATTCAGGTTCAAGCGCATTTATATGATCAATTATCCCTGCAATACTCTTTATCTTCTGCTCGTTTGAGCCACCTATCAGCTTTATTAAAAAATCCAACATGTTAATAATTTCCCCTTGTCTGCTATAATAATATCACGAACATAATAATTGATAAAATTAACTTACCAGGGAATTATTTTTGTGCTAGAATAATCAACAAAAAGAAAGAGGGTGTTTATGAAAAAGATTATATTTGCAGTAGTGTTTATGTTAGTTACCAATATCGGAGTATTTGCCGCAACAGCAACAACCACAACCACGACAAACTGGGATTCCGCAGCAGCTCTCAACAGAGTTAATACTATCGGGAACAAGATAGTTAAAGCTAACGGTATCGGCCAGGCTATCACATTTAAAGTTTCAGACCAGGCAGACGTTAATGCTTATGCAAATATAAATAAAGAAGTATATGTTTACAGAGGACTTTTAGAATACGTAACCAATGATGACGAACTTGCAGGCGTAATCTCTCACGAATTAGGTCATATTCTGAACGGTCACTGTGCAAAACAGGGTGTACTTAATACCGGGGTAAATATTCTTGCTAATGCTACTGCGAAAGTAACAGGTTCAACCGTTGCAGCAGGTGTGGGCCAGCAACTTGCAACCTCAAAACTAAGCAGAAAAGACGAGTTTGAAGCAGACACTACAGGTGTAGATTTAATGACAAAAGCAGGTTACAACCCACTTGCAATGATTTCCGTTCTTAACAAAATCTGCGGAAACTACATCGACATACTTCAAACACACCCATCAGGCGAAAAAAGATTATTAAACATATATAACTATGTTGAATATAACTATCCTGCAAAATTAAAAACAGGTTTCAAAACAGATTCTTATACTAAAGCACTCGCTCTTTTAACTCCAACCGTTCAAAAACGTAAAGCAAGCGAAAAACTAACTAAAAAATATGAAAAAGAGCAAAAGAAATTATTAGAAAAGAAACAAAAGAGAATGGCAAAAGCTGCTAAAAAATCTACCGTATGGGACGGTTATTACACAACACTACAGCTTATGGCTCAATAGAAATCATATCAGCTAAGTCACGACTTGCATGCGAAATATCACCATTACGCTGCATTGCTCTTGATGTGTCTTTAATGGTTTGATTCATTCTGCTTGATGTTGTTTTCATTCTTACTATAAGATCTTTTGGATCAAAATATTGCCCTGTGACATAATCATAATCACTTGGCTTCAAGTCAAGCTGCTGTTTTTCACCATGCAATCTGCGAGCACCATTTCTTTCATAAAACGTAGTTGCACCTGATAATTGAGGGACTTCAGAACGGATATAAACCGTATCAAAACCGTCGCCTTTAACAGCTCTGTAATATGAATCCATCAAAGCAGAACCGACACCTTTTTTCTTATCGTTATCCCAAGTAGCAAAGAAATCTAATTCAGTCTCTTTGCTTCCATGATTTTTTCGGCTTGAATAATGCAGACCGCCTTTTTTATCAACCTTTAAGCCGCTACCCACTAAAATACCACAAGGTTTTTTATCGGAAATAGCTACCAAAACTCTTGCCTTTTCTTGTGGTAAAGCTTCAGCTCTTAAGAAATCTACACTTCCATCCAGAGCTTTTTCAATAATTTCTTGTTTTGCTTCATCAGTAATATTATGTGCTTCAAAGAATTTGCCAATATTTGCTCTCAATTGTTCTAAAAAAGGAACATCAGATTTTTCTAACTGACATACAACAGCATTACCCGTTTCTTTGAAAAGTTTATAAGAAGCTCTCGGATTTGCCGTAAAATTAGTGGAATTATTACGGTTCTGATAATTTGGGGTAACACATCTGTAATTAGAATCAATATTCATACGCAAACACCACACATAATAGTACACACTTATATATTCTATATAACGTTATTTTTTCATGATAATTGCTATTTCTGTAAAATTTTTTAACATAATAAATATTAGGGGTAAATATAGAAACTAAATATTATTTGTACAAATAATGCGAAATGTCACGCATTTGCACCGTTAGGTGCAGAATTCGAAGTGTGTTTGAGCCGGAGGCGAGTTCGCGAGAATGAACCTGTAAGCCATCGAAGATGGCTCCGATCAAGCAACGGCGTGGCTTTCTTTTCTTTGGTTCGTTTCTTTTCTTTACCGTCGCAATATAAAGAAAAGAAATGAACAGGGGTAAATGTTATATTTAATGGTTGTTATGTACCATTTCTTTGACCGCAGGGGTAAATATAACGAAACGGTACGCAAAGCGGATTGTGAGCAGAGGCATAAAGGCAAAACCACGCTTTTGCCGATGCCGTTTAGCGCGAACAACCAAGCAGAAACTCCCGACCTGTTTCTACGTAGTCACGTATCTGTTTGCATTTCACATTGGTCGCTCTGCGTGAGCTGGGTGCTAAACTGCAAAGCAGTTAGCACTGTCTGCTCCGCCTCACGATTTTACGGATATTTTTTATGTTAGTAAAATCGCTCAAACAGTGAGCTCATTGAGTAAAATGCTACAGCTTCGGACTACTCCGAAGAGGTCGGATTTTATTTTTGTCTATTTATAATATTTATTATGTAAAAACTCAATAATAATTGTACTTTTTACAATTATTGTAAATTTTAGTAACGATTGATTATAAATCTAAAGAAAAAATCCTGCTTGTATGGTTTACTAAAGATGTAGAAACAAGATAAGAGGTAAGTATGAATCTTACAATCAACAATAGCCCTATTTCGTACACAGGAAAATACGAATATGTCGTAAAATGCAGAGATAACAAGAAGGTTCCGTACCTGTTCAATCAGGTAAAAGACCTCATTTCCGGCAGAGGTATTCCTGCATCGTTCCAAATGGGGCCTGAAGACCAAGTAATTTTAAATCCTGAGACAAAACTCATGGCTCATTCATTGAAAAAGGATTTAAAACGAGCTGGTATAAAACTTGCAAAGAAAGATGTAAAACAATCAGAAAAAGCAGCAAAAGAATTTATAGCATAAAAAGGTCAGATCTATTCTGACCTTTTGTATTATAAGCTGCGATTTGAGAGAGTTTAGAAATAAATGTTAGACTAACTTGACATTTTTATTTTAAATGCTATCATATAATTGTTAGATAACACTAACATTATATGAGGTTTTTATGGAAGAAAAAAATTTAAGCTCAGGACTTGAAGATTATCTTGAATGTATTTACAACAACCTTCAGGATAAAGGTAATGTCAAAGCTATTGAAATATCCAAAGAATTAAATGTTTCAAGAGCATCTGTTACTGACGCTCTGCACAGACTTGCGCAAAAAAATTATATAAATTATGAACGCTACGGTTCGATTTTAATAACCCCTAAGGGAATTAAAAAGGCAACGGAAGTCATAGACAAACACAACATTCTTAAGAATTTCTTTGAAAAAGTGCTTATGCTTTCTTGCGATGAAGCCTCGGAAAATGCTTGCAGAATCGAGCATGTTATCACTAAAAACGCATTCAACAAGCTAAAAGAATACACCTTGTTGCACGTAGGGAAATAGTAATGATTGAGAAAATAAAAATAGCAGGGAAATACCTTGATCAGCCTTTGCTTGTATCTAAGTTTAAACAGGCTGTCCCTAAAGCATTTTCAGCAGGAGCCGCTGCATACGGAATAGAAAATGTTGTTGACGCTGAGCCGGGCGACAGGAAAAAAGTTGCCATCAGAGATGCGTCAGTTCTTTCTGCGACAGTCATTTCAGCTCTTGCCGCACCTAAAATTGCCGCTAAGGTCGTAGGTAAAACTTACGAAAAATTTGCAGCAAAAGATATTATTCAGAAAAACACAAAGATAGTTGATGAATTTGTATCAAAAGAAAAAGTTTCAGACAGATTAGGACAACTTCTTGAAAAAGCAAAAACAAAGATTTTAGATTTTAAAGAAGTAAAAGAGTTGCATAGAGAAACATCGACAACAGACAGCGGGAAAAAACTTTTTAACAGCCTTATACCTGAGCCTGAAAACGTAACATCAAAAGACATAGTAAACGAAATCGGCAGATTATCTGTCATGGGTGCAATTCCTGTTGCAGGAGGTATTGCAGGAGGATTAGCCGGAGAAAAAATATCCGAAGGTAAACTGTCAAAAGAAAGAACTGCAAACAGAGTAAAAGAAGGGACTTATCAATATCTTGCAAACATCTTTTTATGTAACGTCGGCGCTGCAGCCGCACTCGGAATAATGGAAAAAACAAATGTAAAATCAAAAGCGGCACGTGTAGCCGGTATGGTTACAGGTATTCTTACAACAGGTGTAATAGGCGGAAGCACTATTGCAAATTATTTTGGCAAAAAAGTTATCAACCCTATCTTTGACAGAGATAGTAATAAAAAATTAAATTCTGAACGAAAACCCGAGGTTCTTGACATCTGCTTACACTCAGATGATATTGCCACTATTGCCGTAATGTCGGGCCTCAAATGGATGGAACCGGCACTTCCTATACTATACGGAATCTCGGGCTATCGTGCAGGAATAGGTTACAGAAACGGAAACAAAAATAAAACTTGTTAAAAACTCTCGATACAATATGTTTTTATGCTATCATTAGATTAGTAAAATAATGAGGGTTAGCGATTATGAAAATCAATTCAGCATTTTTAAAGCAAATAAGTTTATTTAGTATTATAGTTGGGCTTTGTGTCGGACTTCTGACACTGATTCCTTTTATCGGAGGTTTGGTCTTCGTATTATACTTCTTACTGATATCTGCAGGGTTGATAATATATCTCAAGAAAAACAATGTTTTGGGAGATATCACCGTAAAGGAAGGTGCAATATTTGGAGCCGTTATTGGAATAGCCTCAATGTTTGGTTTTTACGGTTCTTTCTTGCCGTTATTGCTTGTAATTTCACTTATCAATGCAAATTACAACCCTTTAATTGCTAATCTTGTATTATACAGTTTTACAAACCCGCTAAATTTATTTACACTGGTTTTCCTGCTTATTTTGGGAGCCTTGTTATGCGGGCTGATGAATTGTTTTGGGGGCGGAGTAACAGCATATATATACGAATTGCTGGCTAACCTGCAAAACGAAGAGGGATAAGACGGGAGTATATACAAATGGCATTTGAATCAAAAATCAGAACTATACAGTGGGTAGATAATGTATCCAGAATGGTGGATCAGACAAAAGTCCCTTACGAATACGTTATGGTTGACATAAAAACAGGGGATGAAATGTATGATGCAATAAAGACAATGATAGTCAGAGGTGCGCCTGCAATAGGTGTTTCAGCTGCACACGGCGTTGTACTTTATGCACAAGAGCTTATGAACAAAGGCTTATCAAGAGAAGAATTTATATCCCAATTAACCGAAAAAGCGGAATATTTAAAAACTTCCCGTCCTACTGCGGTTAATCTTATGTGGGGTGTAGACAGACAGCTTGAAATTTTAAATAATTCGACATCAGATATTGAAGGTATCGTTGAAGAATTAAAACAAAACGGTATAAAGATGGAAAATGACGACATTTCCATCAACAAGAGAATCGGGAATAACGGTGCAGAGGTTGTGCCGAAAGGTGCAACTATTCTGACACACTGCAACGCAGGGGCTTTAGCAACCGTCGGTTACGGTACGGCACTTGGTGTTGTTCGTTCTGCCTTTGCAAAAGATAATACCATTCAGGTATTTTCTGATGAAACGAGACCAAGACAACAAGGTTCAAGAATAACCACTTTTGAACTTAAAATGGACGGTATCCCTGTTACAATGATTACTGACGGGATGTGCTCATACTTTATGAAAAAGGGTATGATAGATATGGTTGTTGTGGGGGCTGACAGAATTGCGGCAAATGGAGATACCGCAAACAAAATCGGTACTTATACGGTTGCTATTGCGGCAAAATATCACAACATTCCTTTCTATATTGCAGCACCTTTATCAACAATTGATACATCAATTAAATCAGGTGATGAAATTCCTATCGAGGAACGTTCACACGATGAGGTTACAACAATAAACGGAAAACTTGTTTGCGCTGAAGGGGTAAACGTTATTAATCCGGGCTTTGACGTAACTCCGCACGAACTTATTTCGGGTATAATAACCGAAGTCGGAATTTTAAGACCTGATTATAATGAATCAATAAAAAATGCTTTTAAAGAAAAAAAGCCTCTCCTGATATAAGAGAGGAAAAAGCAATGAGGATTATATACAGACATAATAAATTATGTTCGGTAAGATTCATTAGCAGATAAGATTACAAAAATAAGAAGAACGGGTTATTTTTATTTATTTAGGTTAAAATAAATTTATGAACGAAAATAAGAAAGAAGTAAGAAAACCAAGAAGAACATTGAGAGGGCGCATACGATACTTTCGCGGTCGTATGAAACTTCTTGATAAATACATTTTGAAACAGGTCATTGAAATGTTCATTATGGGGGTACTTGTTTTCACTTCTATCATTTTTGCATCAGACACGTTTATGACTCTGATTAAACAGATTGCAAAATACGGTATCCCGTTCAAGGTAGCTTTCATTATGGTTATCCTGAGCCTGCCGTCTATTTTTGTAATGACCATTCCTATGGGGGTACTACTTTCAACGGTTATGACCCTGAATAAACTGAGTCTTGCATCAGAACTGACTGTTATGAGAGCCTGCGGAATCGGGTTCAACAGAATAGCCAAACCTGTATTTATATTTGCAACGATTATGTGCCTGTTCAGTTTCTTTATTAATGAAACCGTTGTGCCTGTAATGACTAAACAGTCAAAAGATTTGGCGCTATGGGCATTTTGTCAGAAAAACATACCTGAGGGGAAACACGATTTCACCTTCCAGGAAATCAACGAAAACAGGACACTTAAACGGTTATTTTATGTAGAGTCCTGTGAGGATAAACAGTTTAACAATGTTACCGTACTTGATATGGCAAAGCCTGACGCTATACACGTTTTGCAGGCACAGTCGGGCGGTTCCTCACCAAGAGGATGGATTTTCAATAACGGTATTGTTTATACTATCGCTGATGACGGTAAGGTGCTCAATGCTACATATTTTGGGAAGACCATCGCTCAGTTCGGGGTAAATCTGAAGAAGGAATTAAAACGTAATGTGGCAAATGAACACAACTTTTTACAGCTTTGCGTATTTATCTCACATAACAAAACCCTTGATTACAGGCGGGATTTGATAATATCCTTGTTTGATAAATTAGCCCTGCCGCTTACAACAATTGTTCTTGTACTTATCGGGGTACCGCTTGCGATAACACCGCCAAGAGTCAGATATAACAGGGGTTTTCTGTTCAGTATTTTGATTATTTTTGCATATTATCTTATAAGAGCGCTTTCAATTTCCTTCGGGGAAGCAGGCAGTTTGCATCCGTTCCTTGCGGCATTTTTACCTAATATAATTCTTACCGTAATCGGGACCTGGCTTTATTACAGAAAAGTGTTTACAATTACTTAGAATTGTTGATATATACCCACTTTTTGGAGTATCATATACATATAGAAGACTGTGGGGATTATGTATATGAATAAATGGTTAAAAATTACGGGAATTGCCCTTTTGAGCATTTTTGCATTTTTGTATATAGCATTTTTGGTTTTACCTTATATGGTAAAGTTAGATAACTATATTCCAATGTTGCAGGAAATTGTAAAAGAGCAGACTAATCTTAATCTTGAAGTTAAAAACCCGAGACTTGTTACAACACCGATTTTAGAAGCCGGCTTTAAGACAGACGGGATAAAAATAACACTTGATGACGGGACACCGGTTCTTGATTCGGACGGGATAAAAGCAAAGGTATTTTTGCCGTCAGTTTCTTTTTTGACAGTAAGAGTTTCCTGCCTGGAACTTCATAATCCGAAAATCACACTCGATACAAACCCGCAGGCAACGCAATATTTACTTATTCAGGAAATTGAAAATATGCTTAACCGCCTGAATACACAAAAACTTCAACAGCCTGAAGAAGAAAACGGCTGGTTTAACCCTGAATGGATAAGAATTATTGTTCCTAATATAAAAATTACTAATTATAATATCGCAGTAAACGACAAAAAAGTTAATCACAGCCTTACCTTAAGAGGTGACGAACTCAGACTCGGCTACTTTAACGGCAAAAAGGCTAAGCTGAAAACCTACGCTTACCTGATGAGTGACGATAAAGAAAACATTACTGCAAACTTAAAGATCAATACCTTCTTACCAAAATCAAAGAAGGAACAGCTGGATCCTGATGATGACAAGGCTCAAAAGATAGAAATACCTTTTGTTAATATTGTTAAAATTTATCAAAACTATGATTTGAAAGCTCATATCAATTCAAAGATAAAAATCAGACAAAAACGGAGCGGAAAAGTAACCGCGAACGGTTCTTTCGATATCGATAATTTAACACTCAGACTTGCAAATTATCAGCTTCCTAAATGTTATTTCCACTCTGTAATGAGAGGAACAACCGCTGATATCAATACAAGTTTCTATGTCACTCCGACAGAAAAAGCAACCGTTCTTGGTAAGATAGATTACAACAAGCCTGCAATTGATTTGGTATTAGGCGGAGATAAAATTTATTTCAACGATTTGATTATATTTTCAAAAGCCGTTTTAGACAGTTTCGGGATAAGAAACGATTTTGAAAACCTTAAAGGAAGCGGTTATATTCAGTCAGATGCTCAGATAAAAACCAACTTCAAAAAGCTGAAATCAAACGGTAAAATCATTATCCGTGACGGCGCTTTGATAAATAACAAAATCGGTTTACTTATTACAGGCACAAATTCAGATTTAATTTTTGACGACAATATTTTCAGAATAAAAGATACAAAAACTTTCATTGGCGGAAAACCTCTGACAATAAACGGAACAATAGACAGCAAGGCAAAAGCCAACTTAAATGCTAATACCCAAAATATGCCGATAGTCGGTTTGTATAATGCTTTTGCGCCATCAGATTTAAAGAAAAGTATCAAAATGAAATCGGGCAACATTTCACTTGATGCAAAGATTAACGGTAAACTTCAGAAATCGTTATCCTCAATAAAATTTGATTTGGGGAATTTGGGGATTTCCACTCAGGATAATTCTGTGAACATCAGTAACGGAAATTTTTCACTTACCGTAATGTACGATTTGGCAGAAAATATTCTGAAAGGTAATATAACAAACAAAGATTTTTCACTGACATTACCTCAGACAAAATCAGTGATACAGGACAAAAATCTGGCGGTTAATTTCAATAACGAGGTTATCAAACTCCTTCCGACAGATATCTTGATTAATAGTGCATCTAAGATAAAACTCAATGGTCAGATAAGCGATTATCAAAAGACACCAATTATTAATATTGACGGTAACGGTTCGCTTGTTGCGACTGATTTAAGGAAATTTGCAGGGGATGCGGGCGCACCGTATATTGATGCAAAGGGCAGATTACCTTTAAAATTCAGCTTAACAGGAAACGACAAAAAACAGTTCTTTGTTGCACAGGTTGTATCTAATGCAAACAGTTATATAACCCCTGTTCACTTTAAAAATTTAATCGGTAAACAGTGTATTTCACAGTTAAAAATTGCTTATAAAGGCGATCGACTAAACATAAAGGATACAGGTATATTTATCAGCTCAAACCCGTTCACAAACGATTATAACGATAATATATCAGGGGCGGAAACCGTTATCAAAACCCACGGTACATTAGCAAAACTTGATACAATAGAGCCGAGATTTAACCTGTTCAAACTGGAAATTCCTAACTCTTTAGAAGGAACAATTTATGCTCTCAGACGTTCAAGATTTAACCTGAACGGCGGAGTTTTGGTTATCGGTAAAGTTGCAAGACCGTTTATCCACGGAGGGGTAAATGTTGATAACGTTAATATACCTACATTGTTGACAAAAATAAAAAGCGCAGGGGTTGATTTCAACGGATATTCAATGAGATTATTTGCTGACGAAGTCGATTTGAACGGCTCTAAGCTCAACGTATCAACTCAGTCTAACTTTGAGTTTGCACCGGTTGCAAAATTCTTCAAGTTAGATGTTCAGTCAGACGATTTTGATTTGGACAAGGTTATGAAAGTAGCGGATGCGGCAGCTAAGAATTTGCCGGCCCAACCGTCGAACGACAAAGCATCTTCTAAAGAAGAAATCCTTCCTCTCGAAGTTACCGGAAGATTTTTGCTCAAAAGAATAAAAACAGGTAATATCATTTTGAATAACACAAGAGGAAGATTATCTTTAGCAAGAAACGTTCTTACAATAAGACCAATGATGACAAACTGCTTTAAAGGTGTTGTAAGAGGAAGAATTGATACTAATATCGTAACAGGGGCAATATCTATGGACTTAAAAGGCAATAACCTTGATGTCGAACAGGCACTTGCAGATGCCGCTAACACAAAAGATGCTATTTCAGGCACAGCCTCATTTGATATGAAAGCAGACCTGAAAGGTTCTACTTATGAAGAACAGATGAAATCACTCACGGGTAATGTTCATTTCAATATTATAAACGGAAGTTACGGGCCTATCGGTAAGATTGAAAACCTTATTCTTGCAGAAAACATCAGAAATTCTCAGTTCTTCCAGACGGCACTGGGGGGAATTATAAACAATATTGCAACCATTGACTCTGCTCATTTTTCTGAGCTCAGAGGGTTAATAAAATTCAAAGACGGAAAAGCTATTTTGACCCCGATAACTTCACAGGGTAACGTTATGTGCTTGCATATCGCAGGGAGTTACGATTTACTCAAAAACGAAGCGGATATGAAAGTCAGAGGGAAAATGGGTTCGTTCTTATCAGAAATGCTCGGGCCTATTGCAATGCTCAACCCTGTAAACCTTGTTAAGGCAACTCCGGGAATAAATATTGTTATGGCAAAAGCTTTTTCATTGTTCACCGTTTCAATTACACCTGAAGAAATGAAAGCTATCCCTAATTTTGCCAAGACATCTACTTCTGATACGGCTGCAACAAAATTCCAAATTATATTGCAAGGTGATGCAGCAAAACCGCTTTCGATGATTAAGTCGTTCAAATGGCTGGCAACTCCGACAGAGATTGATATGGCTAAAAACTTTACTGAGAACATGCCTGAAGAATATCTGCTTGCCGACCCTACAACACCTGAAGCACAGGCTAAGGCAAAAGAGGATGCAAAACTTATAAACAAAATTAAACGTAAATTTAAAGGTTAACGGAGGATACAATGTTAAAAAAAACTTTATCGATAATATTAACAATACTCATACTAAACCTGACATACACACCTGCCTTAGCAGGCAATAAATCACACAAGGTGAAAGATGTAATCGTTGCATCTTTCGTAAATGATTTAAATGTGAATAAATCAACAAAAGGTCAAATTGTACAGTTTGTAACTACTGAAGATTATGTTAATGACAATAACCAAAAAATACCAAAAGGCACAGTTTTTCAAGGAAAAATAAAATCAATAAAACACAGCCGCTGGGCATTCAGAAGAGCTAAAGCTCATATTATAGTTAAGCAAATGACTTTACCTAACGGACAAATATACAAGGTCAGAGGTTTTACAAAACCAAGAGCATTAAAAGGTTCTATGCTTGGTAATATCGGTAAAGGAATTATTATGACACCTGTTGCCTTAGTAACAATAGTAGGCGGTGGTGTAGTGATTTTAGTAGAGGCCGTAACTATCGTAGGTCTTGTTGCGGTTGCGCCGACAGGTTACGCAATATGCGGGGCAGTCGGGAAAGAAACAAAAGGATTAAACTGCAAAGTTGAAAAAGGACGTTACATCCCGATAAAATTTAATAGAGGTCTGCCTGTCGAACCGACAGTCACTCAAGGCACTCCGGTAAAACTGGATAATGATGAAGAAATACAAAATCCTCAAACAAGTGGTGATAAACAAACTGAAGAAGAATAAAAAAAGAGGGCTATTTAAGCCCTCTTTTTTTTACCATTGTATCCCACGGATCTCATTATATTTTTTAAACTGATACTTTTCCGATAACCTCTGAAAAGCTTTGTCAAAGAACCCCTGCGCATCCATTGATTCTTTATAAACTTCGCTTTTCAGTTCTTGCTCCTTAAGACGGTTAAGCCTTACCGCAGATTCTTCTAACGGCATATTTTGATACGCACGGTACAAAACCGGATCTGTCACAAAACTGTCTGTCAGGTTGAACATACCGCCCATTTCTTTTGAGTCACCTTTCACATGCGCTTTGATGTGCGCCTGTTCAAGCAGGTCTGCTGCCTGATGAAACCTTGTTTCACCGCGCTGAGTATCGTTCATATAATCATTTGCAACCTTCTTCATCATAGGGATATCAACCCAGTCACCATGAGTATTTTCATTCAGTATTCTGGTTATATTATCCGCCTCAGATGTTCTTATTGTATCTATTTTAGACATTATGGTTTCGTCATTCAGATTTACCGACTCAAGCATTTCAGTAAATATACTTCTTCCGCCTGCTTCTGTTGACGGCATTTCTACCGCCTCATAAACAGGTTTACCCTCATTGTCAAAATGGGTAAAAATTTCTTTTGTTTTTTCAACTTCTGAAGACACCTCTGCCTGAGCGACAGGCGGTACTTCGTGGACCGGTTTAATTATTTCAGAAACTTCACTTACTTTTGGCGGTTCTGTTACTTTTTCACGAAGATCAGATAGCGGTGTCCCGAGTGTCGGAGGTTCTTTGTGTTCTACCGGGTTTCTAAGTTCAGGATTTTTTTTCAAAATTTTTGCTATTTTGCTCCTAAACGCATAACCACTCACCGCAAGAACTGCCGCCCCTGCGACATAAGGCATTGCCTTCATAAACTTTTCTTTACCTGACGATGACTGTTCAGATTTTTCAGGTTGTTTTTGAGCTTGCGAGGTAAAATTAATTACACCAAACGACGACACAGGGCAGATTTTCATACACGTACATTCCTATAATAAACACTACACCTTTATTTATCACTCATTTTCATAATTTTGTCAATTGTATGTGACAAAACATTACAAAT
>JAILHQ010000117.1 GCA_024695725.1 Cyanobacteria bacterium RUI128
AGCAGGGAGATATAGTTATCAACAATACAAAAGGTGATATGACAATATCTGCTCAAATATCGCACGATGCTGTTAATAACAATTCAAACGGTATGATATCAATTACTAACACAAGCACAGGCGGAAAACTTACAATAGAAACAGCAGAAATTGAAACAAAAGGTGCAGGAAAGCAGCTGATTGATGGCGAAAATAATATTTTAGCCGCAATTCTGATTGATAATGAGTCTAATAATTACGGTTTGGCTCTTAACAGTGATATTTCAGCAAGATTAGGCGACATAATAATCAAGAATAAAACGGATAAACTTACAATCGGCGGAAATATTACCGATAAAAAAGGTGGGATAAGTATTACAAACTCAGGTTTAAATGGTGCTGAAATCAGCGGTACTATTTTGGATAAAGAAGGTAATATTAAGATTTCTTCCATCGGTTTGAATACTACGGAAGCTTCAGAAATTACTGCCCAAAAAGGTGATATAGAAATTGTTCTCCGTCGTGATACAGCTTATTCCGGAGAAATGAATCTTTTAGGCATAATAACAGACTATGACGGTACAATTGTCATCAAAAGTTTTGGTGATGCAGTTGTCGGCGGTCTTATATCCGGTGAAAAAGGTTATATCGGTATAAGTAACATGGGTGGGGAAATGTCAGTATCCGCCGATGTCAATTTAAACTATTTGAATACTGACGGCGACGGTTATATTTCTATCAGAAGTACTTCCGATGCTGAAAAATTAGATATAACAGGGAATATAGTAAATTGGGGTGCAGGACATACGAGTACATTAGGCACAACAGGAATCAGTATTGTTAATTCTGCTGAAGAATGCGAAGGGATAAATATTTCAGGTGATTTATCCTCAAGAATTGGTGATATTGAGATTAATAATAAATACGGAAAACTCACAACAACTGCTGATGCAACGATTTCTAATACGGAAAACGGCGCAATTAGTATGACAAACTCAGGTGTGGGCGGTGCTGAAATCAACGGTATTATTAATGCAAAAGAAGGTGATATTAGTATTACAAATGCAGGTAATGGAAAAACCTTAGTAGGTGCTGCGATAACTAATCAAAACGGAAATACATCTTTAACAAGTACAGCATCAAAATTTGATGAAAACGACATTGTGGCAATGGAAATCAGCGGGACGGTTGATAATACCAATGGCGGTGTAACTGTATCAAACTCTAACGGATGGCTCAGAGTGGTTGGTGATGTTACAAATAAAGGCGGCGATATAAATATCACTAACAATGGTGAATACACTGAAATAACCAAAGCTATTACAAATGCAACCTACTCAACCTCTGAGACTTCAACATCCGGAAGCATACATATCGCCAACAGCAATGGTAATTTAAGAATAATGAACACTGCTGAAATTTCAAACACATCTAATCAGGCAGATGACGCTATTACTATTGCTAACGCAGGTAATATACTGAATATTGAAGGTACGGTTCAGAGTCTGTATAAAGGTGATGTCGAAATTACTAACACAGGAAACGGTGCTGCAACCATTGCCGGTCAGGTATACGCAAAAGAAGGCGATATTGATATCTCTAACTCAAGCGTATCGGGTAAATTAACTGTTTCCGGAACGATAACTGACGATAAAGGTGGTGTAACTGTTACCAACAGCAGTGCAAATGGCACTGAAATATCAGGTACTGTACTTGATAAAGAAGGTAATATCTCGATAAATAATACCGCAGGAGTGCTTACTCTGACCGCAACAGGATCAATAACCGACAACAAAGGCGGGGTAAGTATATCAAATACTTCAACAACTGCCGGTACGGTTATCTCAGGTACTATACTTGATAAAGAAGGCAATATTACTCTGACTAACACAAGTGACAGTCTGAATATATCCGGCAGTATAACCGACGAAAAAGGTGCGGTAAATATTACAAACGGTGGTGTAAACGGCACTGAAATATCAGGTACTGTACTTGATAAAGAAGGTAATATCGCGATAAATAATACCGCAGGAGCGCTTACTCTGACCGCAACAGGATCAATAACCGACAACAAAGGCGGAATAAGTATATCAAATACTTCAACAACTGACGGTACGGTTATTGCAGGTACTATACTTGATAAAGAAGGTAATATTACTCTGACTAACACAAGTGACAGTCTGAATATATCAGGTAGTATAACCGACAAAAAAGGTGCGGTAAATATTACAAACGGTGGTGCTAACGGCACTGAAATATCAGGTACTGTACTTGATGAAGAAGGTAATATAGATATTGCAAACACAAATACAGGTGATAATTCAGGTATCAAGATTACCACAACAGGGCTTGTATCAGATGCGAACGGTGTTGCAAATATAACAAATAAAGGCGGAAAAGGTATAACTATTGAAGGTTATATCAGAGGCGATAAAGCCAATGTAAATATCAATAACGAAAACTCTAATATTACTATTGGCGAATATACATCTGATAATGACAAATATATTGATGTTACAGACGGTAATGTAGTTATTACCCAAACAAATGGTAATATTGTTAATGGTATTGTTGATCAGTCAAATTCTATTCATACAAATCACGATTTGGCTAATCCGAACCATGCATATAAAACGCTTATTTCAACAACAAATGACCTGACGATGAACCTGACTGACGGTGACATTGGTGTTTATAAAAATAACACAATTGCTCCGGGGGTTAGTATTGATGCAAAAACAAGAGATTTTACAGATTCGATAAATGTTAATGTCGGCGGAAATGTTGTTGCAAAAGCGCTCAACAATGCAAAGGATGATGCAAGACTTATTAATTTAAGAGCAAAAGAATCCGGTTTGAATATTAAAAATGTTACATCAGACGGAAATATATTGATTACTGCAGCTGATTGGCAACAAGCGGATGTAAGACCTACTCCTGATTCTGAAACGGATGATACGGGATATTTTGTGGGTTATAATATATTGAGTACTTCTGATAATGGTGAATATACATTGCAGGGGCAAAGTATTTCTGTTATCTCAAGTGATAATATTGGTACTGACTTAAAGAAAGTATCATATGTGCAGGATACCGTAAAAGCACCTGAAGCAACCGTTAGTTTTGAATCGGAAAACGATTTAAATATAACGGGTGCTGCTACGGCTGTCGGTGCAGAAACGAGAATATATCAGCTCATAACAAAACGTGGTTCTATTGATTTTGATATCAACTCTGATGCAGACATAAAAGAAATAACAGCAGGAAAAGGTATAAAGATAACTCAGAAAGCACAAAATTTAACAATCAGAGAATTGGGTATGCCTGATAATCCTCCTGGAAATGAAGATCACTTTGATGATATACTCAATCCGCACGATGATTTGTTGTTTGCTCCTCGTGATCCGGAAGAACCGGGACAAATTGTTGTTCCGAATTATGTTGTATTGAGAGTTCTCGATGCAATGGATACTGAAGATAGAGCAGACTCAAATCTGACAGTATATTCTCTTACCGTTAAAGGTAATAATGGTGCAAATGCTGAGTATTATCCTGACGGTTCACGTCTTGCAGACGTTACAATAATGGCAGATAATGTTTATGCTAATTCATACAGAGCACCAAATTCAAAAGTTCATACAAAAGATAATCCAAATGGAGTTCAGTTAAGCGGAAGAACATATACAAATGCGTATATTGATCCTACGGATACTGAAATTCGTGAGGCGAAAGGTATAAATTCCTACGGTGACGGAACAGCTATATCAATAGATATTATAGGTGTTGATAAAGACTTTGTTGACAGTGTTGTAGATAATCCTCAAAGAAACGGTTATATTGTACAAAGATCAAAAACAAAAATTCCGACTCCGTTCAGAAACAAAAATGACAGAACCAAGTTCTATGATTACGACTTTAAAGCAGATAATGTTTATGTGTCAGTAAATGATTATGCAACTGAAAACAGAGGGGTGTCTGTCGATACTGTATATGCTGACAATGCCTATATAAACACACGTGATACAAATTTAGTTGTTGAAGACGGTGTCATAAATAATTATGCAGAATTCAGAAATGCATCTAAGTTAGCAGTAGTTGATAATGACTACAGACGTACTGTTAATTCTGATATGCAACTGTTTACTAAAAAGACCGGTTCGTTCTCTATGGATTTATCAAACTCAACGATTATGAAAACAACCGCACCTGTTGTAGATTTCAACCCATACCATCTGGTAAACGGTTACAGCAGTGAAAACAGTTTTGTAAATCTTACCTTCAAAGAAACCTCTTTGAGACAAAAAGAAAAGAATATGTATCAGGAATTAAATAAAAAGACTGATTATTATAACAAGTCTGTTTCGTTGGTATTCAACACATTAGGTTTCGGTATTTTACCGGATACTGAAATTTACGAAATTTCAAGAACGGGTGCAGTTGTCGATGCAAATGATTTGAAAGTCGGTCAAGGGGTAAATGTAAAACTTAAATTCAACGATGTTGATATTGATGTTGAAGCAAAGGTTAAAGAAATTCACGGTAACAAAGCAACAGTTGAATTCCTGAATATTTCTGACGAAGTGTCAAATCAAATTATGTACGAATACATGAAAAAATTTAATTCAATGAAGAACAGCATATCGTCGTTATAAACTGAGCATCGCGGAAACAAACACTATAAAAAATTCAATGATGTTGCACTTTTACAGAGAATACTTAATCATTCATCATCGTCTATTACATTAAGATACATAGGAATTTCACAAGAAGAAATAGATTACTCATATGAAAACTTTGAATTATAAGAGTTCTAAATTTTCTATTAAAATAAAGAGGACTAATAAATGGATATAAAGAGAATAAATGAAGAATTAGAAAGAATATTAGAAGAAGATGAAGAAATAATAGGGGGATTAAGATTAGTTCCACATGGAAATAATGCAGTGAAATATTATAGCAAGGCAAAAGAATATTTTAAGAACAATATGGACATGGTTAAAAAAGGTTATGTAAACCTTCCTATTGCCGACCTAAATATTACAGATAGCAATACAAAAACTTTGGGATATGAGTTTATATAAAACTTAAAAGTCTGAAACGGTTATCCTATAACTCGTTCAGCCTTATCTTGTGGTAACTGCTATATAATTGCCAAAATTTATAATAGCGAAAATCAAATATTTGGTATATTATTCTACTGTACGTTAATTTTTCAGAGGGAATAAATATGCAGAAAATAATAAAGCTGACAATTATCCTGTTTATAACAGTGTTGTGTGTAACAAGCGTGTCATATTGCGCAGAAAAAGAAGTCTTGCTAAAAACAACCTCAACGTGGGATAATGCCGAATATAAAAACCTGAAAATAAATAAGCCGGAAGTGACTGTATTAAAGATTGTTATTGGTGTCGGCGAAGAATTACCTATGCATAAACACGATTTGGTCAATGTTGCCTACGTAAAGAAAGGCACATTAACAGTTATTACCGACAAAAATGAAGAAATAACCCTGCACGAAGGCGAAAGTCTGCCTGAATTGGTCGGGAAATATCATTATGGCAAAAACACAGGAAAAGAACCCGTAGAACTCATTGTTTTTTATCTTGGGGAAAAAGGCACACCTCTATCTGTGAATAAATAAATTTTCAAATTATTCCTGTACGGTAAACTTCAAAACATTTCTTCCTGTTAATTTTTTGGAATAGGCTTCAGCATATTTTATAAAATCTTCTGCATAATCAAATTTTGGAATTTCGGCAGTAAACATATCCTGGACTTACTATTTTTGAAAAAGATGCCGGAACAATATCTTCTAAACAAATAAAAATATTTCAAACATTAAGACCTGATATTGCTTTAGCACATTCAACAAACCTTCCAAATGCAATTTTTGATTCCAATGAAATTTTGGTTTTAATATTGGGAGATGAAACGACACATTTTTACGATGACCAAAAAATAAATATTCCCCAAAATAAGAGATTGGTTCGTGTTGGTTCATATGAATATCAAACAAATAATGGTAATTATAAAACCGTGCCAGCTGTAATTATTAAATAGTCAGGTTATTTTTATATCAACAAAAACTTCTCGAACTCGTGGAAACTCTTTTGTGGTCAATGTTTTGAGGGTTTGAGTAAAATTTTGGGTATTCGTTCATTTTCAACTTCTCGAACTTCCGGAAACCCGCACTATATATAATAAAAAACAGGATAACTTCTTATCCTGTTTTTTATGGTGGGCCGCAGTGGACTGTCTTGGATTTGCTCCACGCTCACAGAATTTTGTTTTCGGTACTACGTACCTGTCAACAAAATCTGTTCGCTATCCGGACTAACTCCGTGCCGTCCGTCCGCAAATCCGCTCGAACCGGACCAAGCTCCGCTTGGTTGGTTCTCGTCCTCTGTCCGCATTTTTAACAAAAAAAAGAATACCCCAAATGGTATTCTTTTTTTTGTAATATGGTGGGC
>JAILHQ010000010.1 GCA_024695725.1 Cyanobacteria bacterium RUI128
GGCGTTTTTTGTTCCGACAAAAACAAGAGAAAGTTATAATTACGAACTGATAGAACCTGTCTTAAAAAATTATTGGGAAATAAGCAGGGCAGAGGTGTTTGACGTATCGGAAAAACTCAATAATCTTGCAAAAGAAAACTCACCGACAGAAATTTTGGTTCAAATTCAGAACTATATTCTGACAGTATTAAAAACTAACCCGAAACAACAGTTTTTAATCGACGACATAAAGTATGTCGAACAGGTAAAAAAAGAGATAAGAGTCGATATGAAAACGGATATAGCATTTGACGATTTGTGTCTGAAACTTATTCGCTAAAAAATTCGTTTCTTATATCTTCAATAATTTCGTTATATCTCGGCTTGTCATTAAGATACCAATAACCTATGAGTGCCTCGAACGATGTTGCGTGCCTGTATTCCTTCTGATTACTTCTTCGTCCGACAGGGATAGAACAGTTATGCGCCCTTCTTGATAAATCAGCTTCCCCTTCTGTCAAATTTGGTTCAATGAATGCAAGCATCTTTTCCTGATACGAAGAATTAACCCTCTCGGTCGTTATCTTGTGAAGCTGTTTTGAGTTTTGGGTTTTATATACAGTATATTCTCTGACAAATAATTCCCAGACAGCATCCCCTATGTGCGCATAATTTCTTAAATTCAGTTCTTCCATAACTAAATTTTACCACACTAAAACGAATATATTACTCTCTATTTGATTAAATTTTTAGCCTGTTTTGTAAAAGGTTTTCCGAGCAGCAGGTTTGTAAGTTTTTCGCCTGTAACCCAGCCAACAAGACTTACCCCGGGGAACGGTACAAAATTCCCTGCAATGAACAAACCGAGCGTTGTAGTTAATCTTGTTGCCGCTTTGCCTGTTTCAAGCACTCCTCTTGCAACTCCGCCTGCTTCCGTTGCAGCTTTTATATCATTTATTCCTGCTATTTCTTTTACAGCCTCTTTTATTTCAGGTTTTGCCTTCTTAACACCTTTTCTTTTCATTTTTCCCAAAGTCTTTGCAACAACACCAAAGGAATCTGAAACAGATGCGACTTTATCTACAATAGGTGTTACGCCGCCTACAACAGTAGCTTTACCGGATGCAATCGCTGTCTGAGCCTTGTTTAACTTGTATATTTTTGCGGCACGTTGAGCAATTTCTCTGCGTGCCTGTGCACTGTCAGACATCTGCTGACAACCTTTAACTACTGGTTTAAATATTGCACCTATCATATTCATAACTACCTTCTATTTATATAAAGAAACTTTTTTCAGACTTTTTGCCCCTTCCGGACCAAAAGTTAATAAAGATTAACATTAAACTGCACTACTACATTAAATTTGTTTGATATAAAATAATGTTAAAGGAGACAGATATGTGGAAATATTCAGATAAAGTAATGGATCACTACAGAAATCCGAGAAATGTCGGGAAAATTGATGATGCTGATGTTATTGGAGAAGCGGGCTCACTTACCTGCGGAGATTCTCTGAAATTATATTTAAAGATAAAAGATGGTATCGTAACTGATGCAAAATTTCAGACATTCGGCTGCGGCTCAGCTGTTGCAAGCTCAAGTATTCTTACTGAGATGGTTATCGGAAAACATATAGACGAAGTGAGAAAGATTACAAATGCTGATATTGCGAAAGAATTAGACGGCCTTCCTCCTGAAAAAATGCATTGCTCGGTTATGGGGCACGAGGCTTTAGAGGATGCCTTGAGAAAATATTATGATGAAGAAATACAATTTGATTTGTCAGAAGAAGGCAAAAAAGAATCAAGAGTTGTTTGTACCTGTTTCAACGTAACAGAAGATGTTATCAAAGAAGCAATCGAAGTTAACGGGCTTAAAACACTCGAAGATATAACAAACTACACAAAAGCAGGCGGAGCCTGCGGCAGATGTAAAGGCGATATCCAAAAACTTATTGATAAGTACGTTAAAAAAGATGAACCAAAATTATCGCCTGCACAGCTAATTTTAAAAATTAATAAAGTGATAGAAGATGTTATTGCGCCTGAATTGCAAAAGGACGGCGGCGATATAGAACTGATAGATATCAATGAAAATAAAGTATATGTTAAACTTCAGGGCAGATGTTCATCTTGCAAAAACTCTGTTCTGACATTGAAATCTTTCGTTGAAACAACATTAAGAGATAAAGTAAGCAATAATATAGAGGTTATACAGGTATAATGGTTATTTATTTGGATAATAACGCAACAACAAAGGTAGACGAAAAAGTCTTTGATGAAATGTTACCCTTTCTGAAAGAAGAGTATGCAAACCCGTCAAGTATGTACGAATTCAGCGTCAAGGCATCAAATGCCATAGCTGATGCCAGAGAGCAAATAAGAGATTTCTTTGGCGCTAAATCAGAAAGAGAAGTTATATTTACATCTTGCGGATCAGAAAGCGCCAATATGGCTATTAAAGGTGCTGTTTCTCAAAACAAAGCAAAGAAGCATATTATTACGACAAAAGTCGAACATCCTTGCGTGCTAAATACCTATAAAACTCTTGAAAAACAGGGTTATAAAGTTGACTATATCGGTGTAAACTCAAATGGTGAGCTTGACCTTGAGGAGTTGAAAGAAAAAATTATTGATGACACAGCTCTTGTTTCCGTAATGTGGGCAAACAATGAGACCGGAGTTATTTTCCCGATTAAGAAAATCGGAGAAATCATTAAATCTAAAAACCCGAACACACTCTTTTTCGTTGATGCGGTACAGGGTGCGGGGAAAGTTGATATAAATGTAGCAGATACCAATATTGATATGATGGGCGTTTCAGGCCACAAATTCCACGCTCCAAAAGGTATCGGTGCTCTGTATGTTAAATCCAGTGTTATTCTTCCTCCGCTGATAACAGGCGGTCACCAGGAGAGAGGTTACAGAGCAGGCACGGAAAACGTACCTTATATTGTAGGTATGGGTAAAGCTGCGCAACTTGCAAAAGAAGGACTTAAATATGAAAGTACCGAAGTTAAAAGACTGAGAGATAAGCTTGAAACAGGTATTTTGAAATCTACATATAATTCACGATTAAATTCGTCTATCTCAAACAGAGTGCCAAACACTACAAATATCGGTTTTGAATACATTGAAGGGGAGCTCATATTGCTCCATCTGAGCGATTTGGGTATTTGTGCAAGTTCAGGTAGTGCCTGCACATCAGGTTCGCTTGAACCGAGTCACGTGCTTCGTGCAATGGGTACACCATTTACTTCACTTCACGGAAGTATCCGATTCAGTCTGAGCAGATTTACAACCGAAAAAGAAATTGATTATGTTTTGGAAAAATTGCCAAAAGTAATAGAAAGTATAACCGCAATTTCACCTTATCAGGACGAATTGGAACACCTCAGAAAATCAAGGGGTAAATGTAGTGGGGGCAAATGTAATAACGGTAATTGTGGCAGCGGGAAATGTTGTGAAGCTGACTAAAATATAGGAGAATGAAATGTTTCAGGTATATTTACAGGAAGGTAATAAGGAATTAACAAAAACATTAGTAGGCGAATTCAAAGACTACGATGAAGCTATGGATAAGGCTGAAGAAGTTATTGAAGGCAAAACCGGCTATAAGTTCATAGTGGAAGAAACAAACGGCTGTTTCAACAGTTATGGCGACCTTGTAGCTACCGTCGTTGCCGAAGGCGAGGGATAAATAGGGGTATAAACCCCGAATTGAATATCCCCAAAATGATTATTTGAGGAATTTTATGCGTATAGGAAGTATCATCAAAACAGGTGTTTTATCAGGCCTGATTTCAGCAAGTGTTTCAGGCTGCAAAAAAGCACCCTTCCGTGAAATGACCACAGTACCGCAAAATGTTGTCCAAAAAGTTGATTCTATGGTCAAAGCATCAGAAAGTATTACAAAAGACACAAGTTATATTTTCTACGGAAATGATACTCTGGAATTGTCTGACAAGTTCGTTCGAAACACCCCTGAATTTATCAGAAAAATGAATAAAAAAGCGATAAAAAATACCCCGAAGGAAAAAGTCGGCCAGCATCTTGAAAACTTAATGATACCCAAAAGAGGGGGCGGGTTCGATATCATACCGACAATGAAAACAGATTATGCACCTATTTATGTTGAACAGACGGCAGTCGTAAAATCTCCGACAGTATTTACAAGAGACGGAAAAGATATGTATATTCCTGTAGAATACTACGGAAAGAAGAATCCCGAAATCAAGTAATTACACTTTTAACAGATTACAGTTTTCAGAACGTCTGCGTTCTTCGTCTTTATAAATTCTGGTTCTGTTGATTACTTCGTCAAAATCAATCTGATGAGCATCAAAATCAGGCCCGTCAACGCAGGCAAATTTTGTTTCTCCTCCGACAGTCAATCTGCACGCACCGCACATGCCTGTACCGTCAACCATTATAGGGTTCATTGAGGCTTCTGTTTTTATGCCCGGTTCTTTTGTCATATTTGCAACCGCTCTCATCATAGGCATAGGGCCTACAGCAATTACATAATCAACTGTTTCTCTGTTGATAATGTCTAGCAAAACAGTTGTACCAAACCCTTTTATACCCAAAGAGCCGTCATCCGTTGTGATAAATAATTCTGTGCACGCATTCTTCATTTTATCCTGCCAGAAGATTAATTCTTTTGTTCTTGCACCCATAATCATATAAACCTTATTGCCTGCATCTTTAAAGGCTTTCGCAATCAGGTAACAAGGTGCGGCACCGTATCCGCCCGCAACACAAACCACTGTTCCGTAGTTTTCAATATGAGTAGGTTTACCCAATGGTCCTACCAAATCAACTAATTCATCTCCGACTTCGAGTGAGGCTAATTTTTTTGTTGAGTATCCGACAGCCATAAATACTAATGTCAGAATACCTTTTTCTTTATCAACGTCAGCTATTGTAAGAGGTACTCTTTCTCCGTCTTCTTCAGCTCTGAATATAATAAACTGACCTGCTTTTGCATTTCTTACAACATAAGGTGCATCAATTGTGATTTCGTATTGATTTGGACATAATTCCCGTTTAGATAAAATTTTATAAGCCATAATTCATTCCTGTCTTTCGTACACTAAGATTATTTTACCACTAATATATTATTCGTGATATAGTTAATGTATGACAAACGGAAAGAAAATATTTTTTTTAGGGCCAAAAACATCATACACAGATGTTGCAAAAGAAGAGCTGAAGAAAAGGTTTAAACTGGAAGGTTATGAAGATGTGGAAAAACCGACAATTACTTCGGTTGCAGCCGAATTATCACATCTTGAAAACAGTGAATCTGTTGCAGTACTTCCTATAGAAAATTCCATTGAAGGTGTTGTTAAAGAGTCAATAGATAACATCTCAAGAATAGAAGATAAAGACGTTAAAATATTAGGCGAATGTGTTATCCCAATCAGCCATTGCCTGATTACCCATGCAGAAAATATGAAGGATGTAAAAACGATAATATCCCACCCTCAGGCAATCTCACAGTGTTTTGATTATATCTACAAAACCTTCGGGGAAGGTGTCGTTTACAGACCTGATTCCTCAACTGCTCACGCCGTCAAAAAACTGGACAGTAACGACAAAACAATTGCTGCAATAGGAAGCAGATACTCAGCCGAATTCTACGGCAAACCGGTGATAGCAGAGGCTATAAATGATGAACCGCACAACAGCACAAGATTTCTGCTTATCGGAAAATTAAATTTACCAAAAATGGACTGTGAATACAAATCAAGTATTACCTTTTCAACCGACAATAAGCCGGGTGCGCTTTGCGATATCCTGACGATTCTCAGAAACTATGACATAAATATGTCACATATTTCATCAAGACCGTCTAAAAAGAGTTTGGGCGAATACTCTT
>JAILHQ010000049.1 GCA_024695725.1 Cyanobacteria bacterium RUI128
AATTAAGGTAAATCTGAGAGTACCTTTATCATCGACAACTTCGTTCCACATTTTATATGGACGAACCCAGTTATCTCCCGTTTTTAACGGCTGATAAACTATCATATCCTCAAGCGTTTCAGAATGCTTTGCAAACCCAACTATTTTGTACAGATTACCCTTAAAATGTTTGTATGTTTTACCTATCTCAATCGGCTGCATATTTCTCCCTCCCTTACAGAGATAATCGTATTATAATTTTTCAATTCTTTCAAGGTTTTCAAGATACATATTTGATGCCTTATGCAAAGATGATTCTGCCCAGGTTAGCGGGCTGTGTGCACCGGGTACAAATTTTACTTTCCCGTTTCTTACGGTTACAGCCTCATAAGCCTCCGGTACTTTATAAGCAGGACAAGAATATCTGTTTGACTTAGTCATATTTCTCGGGGTTATTCTTGCATAACTTCTGTTTATATGCTCAGTCTGCCCGCGCATAGCCATTGTCAAAAGTTTTTTATCCTTCTCATTCATTGAACCCTTCTGTGCAATATGATCTAAAATCTGTCTTGCAACAGCACCATACCCGCAGGATATTTCTGACACCAAAAACCATTCTGCTTCGTTTCTGCGTTTATTGTCCAAACGCTGATCCTTTAAAGTATGGTAATCAAGATTCAAGTATTCATCACCCTTATACCTTATTGCACCGTTATCTCTGACAAGATTTTTTTCAAGTTTCTTCAGGACAAACAATTTTTTTGCACTATCTCTGTATATATCTTTTGGATCAATCTTTTCTGTCTGAGGCATAAACGTCATTGCAGAATCGTAATACCTTATATAATCTTTTGAAACCTTCTCATCAGCACCGCGCGGTGGCTGAGTTAGTGTCTCAATATCAGGCTGTTCCGATATACGTTTTTCTCCGTCTTTTAAGACACTCTCTAAACCTTTTTTATCCTCAAAAACATCACCATGCTTAGAACTTAAAATACGTTCTCTTACCTTCAGAATCTTAGGGTTTTCCGTCGGTTCATACATAAGCCTCATAACATCACGCAACCCCTGATTACAGATTGAAGTATCACTCGTAAGCGAACCCATAAAGGTTTGTTCCTCCCATGCACCGCACGAACGTGCCGTAGGATAATGAATTGATTTTAAATATTTTGTACAGTTTGCTATTGAATCAATAACGGTATCAGGTATTTCCTCAGCAGTCCTGTAGCCGTATTTTCCATTGTTTAACCCTGTTGAAATTATGTCGGAAGACTGCTGTAAATAATTCCCGACTGATTCCAGTCGTGTCTTTGCAAACCATTGATGAGGTTTGTGTGTCTGAGGCACAAAACAATGACCGATACCTGTCTGCCCCTGCCATACCCTTATTCCGCTTTTGTTGTATTTTGAAGGAACTGCAATAACTTCATAAAATGACTCTTTCTGTCCCTCATACAAATCTGCCATTTTATTGATAACCTTTGTACAGTCCTCAGGATGCTGAGTTTTTACAAGCTCCATATTGTTGCAGGTATCTGTTATCCATATCATATCAGACATCAAAACATTCTCTTTTCTATTAATCAGAGAAGTTTTTACGAACCCAGTCTTGTCTTCCATTATATAATCAAACGTACCTTTGCTCTTAGTAAAATCAAACAATTCTCTGAACTGCCCGCTTGTATATTCAGGCTGTAAGCGCCTTGCAATTTCCTCGTTGTGAACAGGAATAGTATAATCGCCAAAATTTATTCTAATGGGATTATAACGCGCAAAATCCTGATAAGCAACAAACTCTTTTATATGCTTTGGTTTTATTGCACCGTTTGGGAATTTTGCCTGAAATGATATATTTTTATTGGGTTGATAACTACTTTTACCGACATAACAAACAGGTGCAATCTTCATAAATTCCATTCCTCATTTTTACTAATACCATTATAAATACCCGCAAAAAAATTTTTTGCGGGGGGGGGATGCGGATTTTCGGTAGAGTGTAGTGAAGCGAAACTCGTAACATCCGTAATCACGTAATTAACGACTTATTTGCAATAGCAAATATAAGTTAATGCAGTGATAGGATAGCCAAATAATCCAAGACGACAGGGGATAAGTATAGTAAGTTAACATAAAAAAACTGGGTAAATTATCATGGACAATTTACCCAGTTTCTGTCTGAATTTTGTGTTTTATGATCTTACATAAGTCCCGTCTTCAAATACTTCAAGCACCGGGGTCTTGTCGTTGTATTGAGAGAAATACTGACGAGAATTTTCGGTTTGTTTCACATTCATAAGAATTCTTGAAAGATCGAAAGATCTGCCGTCAGGAAGTTTGATAGATTTTATTTTACCGGTACAATTATCAACGAATTCGACAGACTCATTTTTGAATTTTTCTTCAAGTCTTGTACGGCTGTTAGGAGATGCCATTATTACATAAGTGTCATCAGGTCTTGTTTCTTTAACAGCGCCATTCATAGTATAATGTTCGCCAAAACGGTTAACATGATAGTTAATATCATATTCATAACGTTTTTCCCACTGGTCACCCGTTCCACGTTCTATAACACGGCCTTTTTCATCTTTTATGTCGTAACTTTCACCTGCTGCATAATTCTTTTCCCCTGCTGCAGCTCTTAATTTTGCTTCTTCTGCTTCACGTATTGCCATCATTTTTTGGTGATAAATATCAAATTCTCGCTGAGTCAAATATGCATCCAATACAGGATTTTCTCCGACCTTATCAGCGTGAGCTCTTACTTCAGGATCCGCACTTCTCGAAAGGACATCACGCTGAACAGCTCTTTTTGAAGCTGCCGCATTTTCTGCTGAAACTCTTTCCTCACCCCAGGTTGTACCCCAAGGTGTTCTTTCTGTATCTTTGTGACCTTTGTAATCCCCAAAAGATACACAAGATTTTTGAGGCGCTTTACAATTTTTGTTGTAACCGTAATTTGCTACACCCGAATAAGAACATATATTCATAAACACTCCTTTATTGAAATACTATTGCCACCACACACAACTGATATAAATAAGTCGATTTTTCCAAAAATATTGCTAACTTGAAAAATAAAATTTACAAAAAGTTATAAATTGGAATGTCAAGAATTTCTCTTAAAGCCGGGGCACTCTGCCGAGTAAAAAGATTGAGTATCTTTTTACGAGAGGGGATGAGAACCGAAGGTGAAAATCCTTCCGCAACAAAAAAGACCCTCTTGCGAGAGTCTTTTTTTAAACTGGGGCACTCTGCCGAACAAAACGATTAAGTATCGTTTTGTGAGAGGGGATTCGAAGAATTCTTCCGCAACAAAAAAGACCCTCTTGCGAGAGTCTTTTTTAAACTGGGGCACTCTGCCGAACAAAACGATTAAGTATCGTTTTGTGAGAGGGGATTCGAAGAATCCTTCCGCAACAAAAAAGACCCTCTTGCGAGAGTCTTTTTTTAAACTGGGGCGGAAGGATTCGAACCTCCGAGATGGCTGGACCAAAACCAGCTGCCTTACCACTTGGCGACGCCCCATCACGTCCACTTTTCTATGATAATATTTCAATGGAAATTGTCAAGTTTTTATAATTTAAGTATTGTAAAACGTTCTGATAAACATAACAAAAAAATTTATTTACCCTCATTATTAAAACAGGATATATCTGTAATACTATGAATGTAACAAGGGTTTTAAAAAATTTCTATGAAAAAAGTGCTCAAAACGTTTTGAAACACAAACGCAAGAGCCAATATTTGCTGTTGGAAAAAACCGAAAAGTTACCGATAGAATCATTCAAAGAGAGTAATTTTGAAGTCCCGGAAGGCGCCGTCAGTTACACTTTGGTAACCATCGGCAAGAAAAAGGATCCCGAATTTAAACGTCAGGTTGTAACTTTTTACGACAATGCCTACATGATTCAAAGAGAAATTCAGGGAACAGACTACCCTAAAAAAGTAAGAAATTATATTGAGCTGTGGAAAATAGAAAACGGCTTCCGCGGACCGTTTACAAGAAAGCGTGATATTACAACAAAACAGATGAACCCTCAAACAAACAAATTAGAGCTTCGGCAAGAAGAACAACAATTTGTTTATACAGATATCTCCCCCTGGAACTACATATATCCTGAAGGTTTCCGACGGACACTTCATATAAATAAAAATGTTCACGACACTGTTGACGGTGAAAAAATAGTCCATTCTACTATTACTGAATATCCGTCACCCTTAAGTATAATTAATGATAAAAATAAAGTCTTTTCAGCAGATATATCCTTTGACAAGGGTATTCCTAAAGTTAAACAAATCAACGAAGAAACAAACGTTGATTATCCAAAGAATGATAAATTTTTACCATACAGACTGCTTGTCGGGGAACAAAAAGAAATATCGATTGAAAGAGGATATCTTAAACACAGGGGTTTGGATAAATTAAATATAGACGTCAGATTTTCACCGAACGAAGTTTCCCCAAACGCGGAAGCAATGTTTGACTGCGACAAATCTGCCGTTATCTTTAAAAAAGTCACGAAGGGCTCACCTGTGGAAGTCGCTGTTCACGAGGGGGAACACGCTTATCAATACTCATTATGCGGCAGATTAGGGAAAAATACTTCACGGTACGGGTTAATGTGTCAGAAAGAATTACCGGAACTTACGGATGTAAAACAAATAGAAGAGGGGTTCTCTTACGTCATTGCTGCAGAAAAATATCCTAAAACCTCGCCAAACGAAAATTTAAGAAATAATCGGGAATATTGGTATAACGAATTAGAAGTCCGTGCCCGAAAAAAATCAAAAAGAATTAAAGAACTCTACAACAAAGGCAAAGAAGCCTGGCACGAACTCTTCCCTGTAACAAAAGGTTCAAACAGCTTTTAATAAAACATTAAAAATTGCCATTATCATAATGTTTGGTATAAAATAAGATTATGCAAAAATAAGAGGGAGTAATTATGGGGGAAAGACAACGTCCGGTAGAACAGGATAAGATTAAAAGAAGAACCAATTTTGATGCGGTGGAAGAAAATTTCACACCGGAACAGGCACTTGCAGAGGCTTCAAGATGCCTTAACTGTAAAAATCCGCGTTGCGTAAAAGGGTGTCCTGTAAATATTCAGATACCAAACTTCATTCAGGAATTAAAATCAGGCAACCTGGATAAAGCAGGCGAAATAATCAGGCAAACGAGTATGCTCCCTTCAGTCTGCGGCCGTGTTTGCCCGCAGGAAAAACAGTGTGAAGGCAACTGCGTTCTTGGTATCAAAGGTGAACCTGTCGCAATAGGCGCACTTGAAAGATACGTTGGGGATAACACAAACGCTGAAGAAACAGAAATTAAACCGTCAGGCAAAAAAGTTGCCGTCATTGGTTCAGGCTGTGCAGGTATTACTGCAGCTGCAGACCTTAGAAAAGCAGGTCACGAAGTAACGGTATTTGAAGCATTGCATAAATTAGGCGGAGTATTAAGATACGGAATACCGCCATTCCGTCTTCCGAGAACCGTTCTCGATAAGGAAATTAACAACCTCAAAAAAATGGGGGTTGAGTTTAAGAAAAATGTTATTGTAGGAAAATCTATAACCCTGAAACAGCTTCAGCAAGACGGATTTGATGCAATATTTATCTGTTCGGGTGCAGGACTGCCTAAGATGATGAATATCAAAGGCGAAAACCTGAACGGTGTATTCTCCGCTAACGAGTTTTTAACACGTGTAAACCTTATGGGTGCAAACGATGAAAAAACTGCAACACCGCTCAAAGTCGGTAAAAAAGTTGCAGTCATAGGCGGAGGCAACGTTGCAATGGATGCCGCAAGAACTGCTGTACGTGTAGGGTTTGAAGAAGTTTATGTCGCATACAGAAGAACAGAAAAAGAACTTCCTGCACGTTTAGAAGAAATCAGACACGCAAAAGAAGAAGGGGTTGTATTCAAATTCCTGCACGCACCTGTTGAGATATTAGACAACGAAGGGTATGTAGCAGGTATGAAATTTGAAATCTGCGAACTCGGAGAACCTGACGAATCAGGCAGACAAAAACCTGTCGGAACAGGTGAATACGTTGTACTTGATGTTGATACCGTAATCGTTGCACTCGGTACCGGCCCTAACCCTATTATCCAGTCCTCAGCTCATGATGACGGAATAGATTTTGAAACAGACAGAAGAGGCTATTTTGTAGTCAATGAAGACACAAGAGAAACCTCCGTACCTAAGATTTTTGCAGGGGGAGATGTTGCACCTGTCGGAACATCTAACGCAATAAACGCTATGGGAGCAGGGAAAAAAGCAGCTAAGGCAATAAATGAATACTTAGCAAATTAAAAATGGAAAATTGAAAATGAAAAATTTATATAAAAATTTTTTAATTTTATCTTTTATAAATTTATTATTTGTTGTGCCAAGTTTTGCGCTTGATTTAGACTCAACGGTTAATGACAGCCAAAGACAAAACTATTCCAGACAAACCGTTATTGATGAAATTCAGAAAGGCTCACAACAACAACCGGTAAATATTGAAAAAGTAGAAACAGCGCCTGCACCAAAAGTTCTTATCCCTGAAGGCGCGTTAGATACAAAAACCGAAGAGGTAAAGGCTGAACCTAAGCCTGAAATTAAACAGGACTTGCCAAAGGTGCCAAATCTTCCGAGTAAAGTTCACAGTTCAACAATATCTCCGATAAATCATCAATATAGCGGGAAAGCTCCGACAGCGGATGCGTTCATACCTTGTACCGATATTACCATTGTTGATTTGATAATTGACGAATCGGTAGTAAAATCTCATACCTCAAAAACGAAAACCGCTCAGGCAAAAGAGGATAAGACAACTAAGACTGCTAAAACCGTTAATTACAGAACGGCCTTATTACCAAGCGGAACACAGTTCAGAGCCATCAACCAGTCAAGAATTGCAGACACTCTTGTTGAGGGACAAACAGTCGTTTTCACTTCAACTCAGGATTTGTTCACTTCATATTTTAAAATTCCTAAGGGAACAAAATTTACAGCAAGGGTAGCAGATGCGCACAAACCGCAAATGACATGTAACGGCGGGCTTGTCGGGCTAAAAATAGTTTCAGCAAACATTAACGGCTACAACCAGCAATTAGACGGAAGTATTTTGAGATTAAAAAATGACAGAATATATTTCAGCAACTTGAAAGGGGAACATACCTATTTCAAGACCGTTCGCAAGAAAGCGAAATGGGGGCAAAACAAATTTAAGCAATGGTCAAAAACTTCACATCAACTGGCCAACAAAGGCGCAGGGGTAGTTCTTGCACCGTTCCCATACATAGGTGGCTGTGTTCTCGCAGCCGCAAGTACGGTATCCTCACCTGCGACAGCACTGTTAGGCAAAGGCGGGAACCTGGTTATCCCACCCAAAACTACATTTACTATCAAACTGAACTCTGACGCAAGATTGAGGTACTAATATTTA
>JAILHQ010000055.1 GCA_024695725.1 Cyanobacteria bacterium RUI128
GATAATCCTAAAGCACTGATATTTGACCTGATGTTTATAAAATCGTTTAAATCTGATATGAAAGCGGATGCACATCTTGCATCAACACTGGAACTTGTCTTATAATACCGTCTTCCGAACGATTTATGTTTATCATACCAACTTTTGTTTTTGAGTCCAAAATCTGAGGTATAATTGCCCTGCAATTTGAGAACCCAAAATTCTTTTCGATATCAATATTTTTTGACCTGTTATCCACAGAAACAGACATTCTTTCCGGTAGTACAATCGGGGATCTTACATCTGTTGACTGATTATCAAAATTGATTGCGGTATAGATATTGTCGTACTTTGCCATTGTTGATGCAAGATGTGCATCCGCTTTCATATCAGATTTAAACGATTTTATAAACATCAGGTCAAATATCAGTGCTTTAGGATTATCCGCCTCAACTCTTTCGATTATCCTTGAATATACCCTTCTTGAAATTGGCCATTCGCCGTATTTATCAAGTATGTATTCATAACTTCCGTCGTCAATTGCAATGATTACAATATCCTTACTTGGTTTTAAATGTCTGTGTTTTACTAACAGAGACTGTCTGTAATCGAATGATTTATTTTCGGAATCATTGAAAAAATTGATTATCATTGTGTTGTTTGCCAATAAAAATATGGCAAACAATATTGATGCCGTAATCAAAAAATAAGCAATTCCGTTAAATATCTGCTCTCTGGTTAATTTATTATCGCTCAAAACAAGTACCTCACGACATGAGTGAATAGTAAATAGTAAATTTTTACTATGACTAATCAGTTAAACTACTTTTCTGTCTTTATTTTACCAAAAAAGTTATTCCTGATAAACTCTCTTTCTAACAATTTGTTATTTAACTTCAAAATTTCCGTTGTATAAGCCAATTCATCAGGTTTAAGCAGATAGTTTATCAAACAGTCCTCATGCAAACTCATAAAACACCTCACATATTGTCGACAAATTATACTGACGGCAAGAAACATAAAACCGATAATAAAATAAAGAAAAATAGTTCAAATAATATAGATTATAAAATATTAAGTTATGTTACGAACTTCTAAAAAAAGCTAAAGTCTAGGAAGTTTCAGCCGTAATGCATGGTGTAACAAACGAGTTTATTTTTTTTCGCGAACCACTTGTTTGATTACAGAATAGGAAAAACGGGAAATGGGACTTTCATCGTCACAAGCTAGATTATTAAATCTGACTGCAAGAATGCACCAGATAGAATATAAAGCGGCCAAGGTTGAGGCTCAAAAGCTTCAAATGGCTAACGAATCCCGTCGTGTGTATGATGATTACTTACTGGCACTGGATGCTACAAAAATTCAATTAAAAACAATAGATACAGACGGATCTTTGAAGAATGTTGATGCAACATATCAAAGATTATTGGATGCAGGTTATTATATAGGATTTTTGGAAACCAACGAAGTTTGGGGTAAAAACGGCAGAGTTGAAGACGGCAAGGTAACAGTCACCCAGGAAGATTTAGATGACTATGCTACTGCTTCTGGAAACAGAGATTTCTTTACCGCATTGAGAACGGGCAGAGTTGATGCATCGGGTTATAACTCTTCTGACGGAGTTTATGAAATATATCTAAAATCACATCTTGACAATGTAACCTCAGCAAACAACTACAGATTGATGTCAAATATTGATTTGTCATCATCACCATTATCTTCTTCAAAAACAATTGGTTCCGGTAAAACCTTTGATGGTAACGGTCACTCTATTATAGGATTAGATAAAGCGCTGTTTTCTACAGCGTCCAGCAACTCAACTATCAAGAATTTATCTGTTCAGGGTAATGTTGGAACAAATGCCATTTTAGTTAATGCAATCAGTGCAAGCGGAGTAAAAATTCAAGATATATCCATAAGCGGAAGTGTAACTTCAACTGCAAATAATTCTGGTGCATTAGTCGGTTCCGTATCCGGCTCAAACATAGAAATTCAAAGATGTTCTTCAAGCGCAAGCGTCACAGCAAACGATCAATTAAATGCTGGCGGGCTTATAGGTGTAGTAAATGGAACGAGTTCAAGCAAAGTTCTTATAAAAGACTGTTCTGCAACAGGCGGAAGTGTAACAGCATCTCGCAATGTTGGTGGTCTTGTCGGCGTAGTAACATATGCTAACATTCAAAACTGTATAACTAACAACGCAGTAAAAGGTACCTTTGACAATTATCCAAACAGCGGGGGATGCGATTGTGTAGCCGGAGGCTTGTTAGGCCGAGTTTTCTACTGTACAATTACTTATTGCGAAACTCGCGGATCAGTCGAATCAGCAACTTCTGTCGGCGGAAGTATGTTTGGATACATAGCAGACGGCAGCAATGCATCACACCTGAACGGTAAAGCAAATGTATCTTTGAATAAAAATGGTTCAATGGTTGATCCAAATATTGCCGGTTCCCTAATGGGTGCATTCTCGGGCGGTATCCACAATGCAACAATAAGTGACAGTAACTTTACAGGAACAATTAATGGAAACGGATACACCGGAGATATCGGGGCATTCATCGGAGGATCTACAGATGGTACAAGTGATACAAGCAGTTTAGTTCAAAATTGTTATACTTCAGCACCCGGACCTTTCACAAAATGGAATGATTTATCATATACTGAAGCATCTGCACCTGTTGCCAACACTGTTACCGCAGCATCTACAAACATTTCAACAACATACACTGTTTCAGATACTGGCGGATACGGTCACATGTTCGATTTAATCAAATCAGGGGACTACATTATGGGTACCGCTTCCGATCCTACAAACGGACACGCAAATGATACCGAATGGCTTGCTAATATGCTTAATAACGGTTACATCTTCATATACAAACAAGGTGAAGACGGCATTTATTATCAGACAAGCGTTGCAACAGACACCGGGCTCCAGGAAGTTTCTGACGAATCAAATCTCAGAAAAGCTGAAGCTAAGTATGAAGCCGATATGCGTAAAATCGACATGAAAGACAGAAAATACGATACAGATTTAGCTGCCTTAGATGCCGAAAGAAACGCTATCAAATCAGAAATGGAAACACTGAAAACTGTTGCAAAAGACAACGTAGAAAGAACCTTCAAACTCTTCTCTTAGGAGTAGAACTATCCGCCATTCATAGGGAATAGCACAAAATAAAAACTTCCCGAATGGGAAGTTAACCGAATTATAAAATCCAACTTATATCTTTTTTACTCTATCTAAAATTACCCTGCATATCAGCGGGTTGAGAAGAGTATGCACCGTTCAGTTCTTCACTGCGCTGGCGCTCTAACTGAACCTGATTGTTTTTAACCATTTGTTGTAACTGGTTAAGGTTTTGTTCAAGACCTGTAAGAATCTGATCAGCATAGACATTCATTCCGTCCTTAATTCTGACAGCTTCATCTCTTGCCTGGTTTCTGATAGCATCAGCCTCTTCAACAGCTTTTCTTTTCATCACCTCACAATCAGCAATAACCTGTTCTTTTATCTTTTGAACTTCTCTTTGAACATTCTGCATAATAACAGATTCGCTAAGAAGTCTGTTAGCCTCAGCCTGAGCATCTCTGATAACCTTTTCTGCTCTTTGCTGTGCTTCGTGCTGAATTTCATCTCTTCTTCTGAGCAGCGCGCGAGCATCCTGCACTTCAGTCGGAAGTGATGCATAAATATTATCCAACAATGTTTCTACTACATCTCTTTTCACAACTACCATATAACTTGAAAGAAGTGGGAAACCTCTATCCATAGCTTCTTCCAGTTTACCGAGTAAATTATAAATATTGCTCTGTTGCGCACTCATTTTACATATATCTCCTGATACTAAATATATCCTCAACAAAATTCTACGACAAAATTATTTATAAAGTCAAATTTTAGTAAATTTATTATGTAGTTTTATTTACAAATAAAAAAGAATTGGCCTTTGACCAATTCTTTTTTTATATATTTTTACACTACACGCTTTTTTGTACTTTATCTGCTCTTGCGCTTTCAACAAACTTACCGAAGGTAGTGTTTACCGGTGCAGGTTTTTCTGTTCCGAAATTAACTACTGTCGGTTTTGGCTGAGCTTGTTCTGCTGCAACCTGTTTTTCTCCGTTCTTCTGAGATTTGTAGTTTTGATAAACTTTACCAACCTTACTTGCAAGAGGTGTTACAAGAACCGGTGCGATGTATCTGTACATCATTGTGAAGATCAATAACTGTTTAGCTATATCGAAGCCTTTCATTCTTGTTGAAAGTTTTGCATGTCCCTGGTTTGCTTCTCTGAACTTGTAACCTAAGTTCTTACTGAATTTACCGAGAGCATCGTTCAAACCGTAAGCACCTAAAGTTGACAAACCTGTAACCATTACCTGGTTAGTTGCCAATACCTTAGCACGCTTTTTCTGTTCTTCGTCTTTATTTAATGTTTTAAGTGTTCTGTTTGCATAGAAATAAGTTGTTACAAAAGAACCTGCTGTTGACATGTGACTTGGTAAGTTCTTCATATCAGCAGTTCTGTCTGCAAAACCTTGCATAAATTTTGAGTTCATTACAGGCTGTAATACTGGCTTGATGATTGCTTTTTCGATGAAATCTTCTTTTGCCTTCTTGTATTTTGTACCAAAGTCATTAAGGAACGCATTTGATCTGCTGAACATAGATGCGGTTGACTTAGGTGCAGCTGTGAATGCTTGTTGATTATTGTTTGTTAAAGAAACAGGAGCTATATTCATTATGAAACTCCTTTCTTGAACGCACTAAAAGTTGAGCTTCCGCTCGACTTAACTACTGTATTGTTTGATTGTGATACGACATTTAAAGGTTTGATTTGTGCAGTCTGTGTTGATGATGCATCCGGTTTCTTACGTTTCTCTATACCGAAGGATTTCAACAGAGGCGGTATCAGAGCGATTGTAAGGGATGCTCTGAACGGTGCCAACAGGATATCAGGCACCATATTCACAAATTTCTGAACGTTTTGTTCTTTTTGTGCACCGATTTCCATATCTTCGGTAATTGGAGTAAGATCCTTTTCGGTAACCTCTTCACCATATGTTCTTACACCGTCTTTACCAACCTTAGATCTGCGAAGTACACCATTATTATCAAAAGCGAAATCTTTAGCCTGAACAGCTTCGCCAATAGGTTGTACTCTGTCACCTTTTACTTTGAATTTTCCGACACCATTTTCAGTCTTGAGGTGCATCCAACCTCCGTCTTCTTTCTGTACCGGCTTTATTCTAACAACATTTGTTTTTGATTCCACATAGAAATTAGGGAATTTCTTTTCGAAGGCTGCTATGTCTCTCTTACCATAAACCATCAACGGTTCCAGATCAGCACATAATACAGTGCCGTCTTTTCTTAACATCTTTCCTTCGGCATTTGTAGCAATCTTCTTAATCATTGATTTGCCGTCTTGTGCTAAAGTTTCTTCAACCTTAACGCTAGGATAGAATTTCTGAATCATTTCAGGTTTGAAATATTTTGTAGGATTTGCAACCATTTTCTTCACACCCATCGCAATAGGAGTTGCAAATACCATAGGCCATAAATAACCAACCACCCCGGATGAAATGGAGTGGCAGTTTGCATAAGTAGCATCTTTTTTATCTTCAGTTATGATGTAATTAGTAACAGGTCTTGGCCCTACGCAAATTGCCAACGCAAACAAAGATTGACAAAGTGTCTGGTTCTCGGCAGCCACATCAAGGACTTTTCCGAGAGTCTCACTTCTCATCATTTTTTTCAGTGCAACATCTTTACCTCCGGCAATCGCTGCCTTCGCTGTCTTAGGTACTATTGAACCCATGACCTTGTTAATCATCGCACATTTCCTTTAGTTGTTTTGAAATCTTAGTTGTTGTTTGGTTGAATAAAACGCTTAATTTGTGACCCTTTTTGCAAGAAGCTTTAGATCTTACGTTGTATGTATTAACCATAGTTTCCAATCTAAATTTCATTGTATTAACCTTCTGTATTTATATTAAATCAAACTATGATTTTTTTTGTCAGTTTGTTGCAAAACTGTTACATTGTGTCGAACCTTTTCCATATTTAAATTAAAGTTTACCGATTAGTGCGATAAACCCTGATTTTTCGGCCATTTTGTAACAAAAGATTAACGTTTTTTGACTTTGTGTAAATTCTAATTAAATAAAAAACTTTATATAAACATAGGTTAAGTTGTGTATGAATTATAGTGTGTTAAATACATTACCCATAGGTCAGCTTCGTGTCGGCATGAATCAAAGCATGCCTGCTTACAGACCGATTCGCACAGGCAGAGATAATATCTCCGTCAACAGGGAACTTGACCGCCTTTTAGACAAGAGAGTATTAACAGACATGGTAAACACTAACCCTGTCGTTTTATCAATATTAAAGAACAACAACTTAAAACCTGTTATTAATGTAGAGAACTTTAAAAGAACAACTTATGCCCACTCGGTAGATACAAAGAATACCGCAACCGGTATTTACAACTTCCTGCCGACAGATTTAAAATCACAGGCAAATCTTCAGTATATCCAAAAAGGTGCCATGCTCCATGACCTGGGTAAAGTTTTAATACCTGAAAAAATCATGAACAAAAGAGGCAGACTGAACGAAGAAGAAGCAAGAATCATGCATCTTCACTCAAAACTCAGTGATGCTCTTCTTTCAACCCAAAACATTGAGCCTGAAGTTTTGAACATAGTTAAATACCATCACCAAAACAGAAGAGGTACAGGTTATCCTGAAATCAAAAATACATTGAACGGCTTTGATATAAATACAGAAATCGTATCACTTGCTGACAAATTCTCTGCTTTAACAGAGAACCGTTCCTACAAAACATCCATGTCAGCTGAAGATGCAATGGCAATCATCAGACAAGATGTTGAAGAAGGAAATATCAATCCAAGAGTATACAACGCTCTTGTCGGTTACATCAACAGCGGTAAAACTGCAAAAGTAGCAGTAAACAAATAATTCTTAATCTGTATTTACCCCATACATTTACCCCATACATTTACCCCTGATTATTTTTATTATATAATTTTCACGTTAATTGAAGGGACAAAGAGGTAATTTTACATTATGAAAGAGAGTTATTTTCCACAGGAATTAGAGCCTAGATGGCAAAAATATTATGAAGACAACAACACATTCAAGACATACAACGACAGTGACAAACCGAAGTATTATGCACTTTCAATGTTTCCTTACCCGTCAGGTAAGTTACACATGGGACACGTAAGAAATTATACTATTACTGACGTTATAGCAAGATTTAAGAAAATGAACGGATACAATGTTTTGCATCCTATCGGATGGGACAGTTTCGGGCTTCCTGCAGAAAACGCAGCAATGCAGCATGGTGCAGACCCTGCGCAGTGGACAGACGAAAACATTGCATACATGACAGGTCAGCTAAAAAGACTCGGACTTTCCTACGATTGGGACAGAGAAGTTGCAACCTGCAAAGAAGAATATTATAAATGGACCCAATGGTTATTCCTTCAATTATATAAAAAGGGGTTAGCATATAAAAAAGAAGCGGCAGTGAACTGGTGCGAAAAATGCGGAACCGTATTGGCAAACGAACAGGTTATTGACGGCAAATGCTGGAGATGCGACACAACCGTTGAAAAGAAATACCTGTCTCAATGGTTCTTCAAAATTACCGATTATGCTGAAACCTTATTAAAAGATCTCGATTTACTGGAAGGCTGGGGCGATAACGTCAAGACTATGCAGGCTAACTGGATAGGTAAATCAACAGGTGCAATCTTTAGATTTAAAGTAAAAGAAATCGAAGGACTTGAAGTGCCTGTTTACACAACAAGACCTGATACCGTTCACGGTATTACATACCTTGTTGTAGCACCTGAATACAAGGATATTGAAAAATTAACCACACCTAAAAATAAAGATGCGGTTGAAGAATACAGAGCAAACGCTCGTAAAATGTCTGAAATAGAACGACTTTCAACAGACAGACCAAAAACAGGTGTTCCTTTGGGTACTCACTGTATCAACCCGTTCACCGGAGAAGAGTTCCCACTGTGGACAGCAGATTATGCTCTTGTTGAATACGGAACAGGTGCCGTCATGGCCGTTCCTACGCATGACACAAGAGACTACGCGTTTGCGAAAAAATATAATTTACCGCTTAAGGTAGTTATCCAGAACCCTGAAAATCCGTCAGACTGTTCTGAAGACGCTTATACAGAAGAAGGTACATTAATTAATTCAAACGAATTTAACGGAATGAAGAATACCGAAGCTAAAAAAGCAATAACACAAAAAGCCGTAGACAACGGATTTGGTGAATTTAAGACTCAGTACAGACTTAGAGACTGGCTGATTTCACGTCAAAGATACTGGGGCGCGCCTATACCTGTTGTGTATTGTGACAAGTGCGGTATTCAGCCTGTTCCTGAAGATCAGCTTCCTGTAAAACTACCGAAAGATGTTGATTTCTCAGTAGTAGGTAAATCTCCGATTACCACATCACCGACGTTCAAAGATACGGTTTGCCCTGTCTGCGGAGGTCACGCTGTCAGAGAAATGGACACAATGGATACATTTGTTTGCTCAAGTTGGTATTACTTAAGATACGCTGATGCAAGAAATTCAGAAAAATGTTTTGATAAAGATATAGTTAACAAGTGGCTGCCTGTCGATCAGTACGTTGGTGGTATAGAACACGCTATTCTTCACTTGTTATACTCAAGATTCTTCACTAAAGCGTTAAGAGATTGCGGTCTTTTGAATTTTGACGAACCGTTTAAGAACTTACTTACACAAGGTATGGTTCTAAAAGACGGTGCTAAAATGTCAAAATCAAAAGGTAACACGGTTGATCCTGACGAAATCTTTGAAAACTACGGTGCTGATACAGCAAGATTATTCATATTATCAGACAGTCCTCCGGCACGTGACTTTGACTGGTCTGATGCAGGGGTTGAAGGTTGCTACAAATTCCTTAACCGTGTTTGGAGACTGGTTTCAGGGAACACTGATAAGATTAGTTTAGAATATAAACTGCCTGAAAAATTATCAAAAGAAAATGATGATTTGGTAAGAACAGTTCATATGGCTATAAAAGCTATTACCAACGACATATCTAATGATTTCCAATTCAATACGGTTATTTCAAGATATCGTGAATTAACTAACTCTATTTACGATTATGTCGGTTGCAAAAAGGAATGGGCAGATGATGATAAAGCAGTATTCAGCTTTGCAGTTACGACACTGATTAAGTTAATGTCTCCTGTAACCGTATTTATGGCAGACGAAATATGGCATGAGTTAGGCGCTAAAAATTCTATCCACGACGAAAAATGGTGCGAATGGAACGAAAACCTTGCAAAAGCAAGCTCAATAACTTTGGTAGTTCAGGTTAACGGTAAAGTTAAAGACAAAATCGAAGCTGATGAAGGGGTAAATGACGAAGAGCTGAAGTCAATTGCACTAAACAGCCCTAAGATTAAAGAGCTAATTGCAGGCAAAGAGATAGTTAAGACTATCGTTGTTCCTAAGAAGCTCGTTAACATAGTCGTTAAGGGGTAGGGGTAAATGTTGTAGTAGTATTTATCCGTAAATACTTCAATAAGAATAAAAAGAGGCGATGAAGATATCGCCTCTTTTTATTTAATATATAAATGGTGATTTCTCTTTTGCGTAAACCACGTCTATACCCAAAATATCTTTAAACACAGGTAGTATCAAAATCTCGCTTTCGAAGTGACCTATGTCATATACAACAATTTTGCTGTCTAAGGCAGTATGAAACTTTAAATCACCCGTAACAAACGCATCTACTTCTGAATCAAATATAAATTCACTACCCGAGCCTGCACAAAAACCTATCTTTTGGATTTCAGTTACATTCTTGTTGTTTATATAGCGAGCATTAGGAGAAACTTGTTTCAGCTTGTCAAAAAACTCTTTTACCCCGACAGGCTTATCCAATTTTACAATGCGAACAAACTCTTCAACAGTTTCACACGAACTTAACCCCAGTGTTTTAATAAGTGTATCGGTAGTCCCGCCCTGCGCTTTATCCATATTTGTATGCGCACAATATATATCAACATCCGAATAACCTAACGGCACACAAAACAACGGATGATGCGAAATAATCATGTCACAACCGTTCTTTTTTGCCTGACTTACTACATCATCCGTTACGGTAAGTGCAAGCATAACCTTATTTATATCATTTTTCTTTGTACAGACAAGCCAGCCTGAACAATCCCATTTTTCCTGAGTATCTAACGGCGCAAACTTCTCTATTTTATGGACTAAATCAAACTTATTCACCAAATACGTACTCCAATATCTGTTTAGCAATCTTATCCTTGGTGTTTTTTCCAAGATGTTTTGATTTCAGGTTCTTATCAAGTATATAAACTTCATTTTCATCAGAGCCAAAACCGATATCTTTCCTTGAAATATCGTTTGCTACAAGATAATCACAACCTTTTGCTTTTATCTTATCCTTTGCGTTTTTAATCAGATTTTCACTTTCGGCACAGAAACCAACTATCTTGATATTATCATTATTTCTGTTTTCAGATATAGTCTTCAGGATATCAGGGTTCTTTACTAACGAAATTGTAATTTTGTCATCTGATGTCTTCTTCATCTTCTGTTCTGCGCAATTTTCAGCTCTGTAATCTGCAACAGCCGCTGCCATAATTACACAGTCCGCATCCGTTTCAGCTGTTTCAACTGCCTTGAGCATATCCTGCGCAGACTGAACCTTTGTAACCTTATATGGTCTTTCCGCATCAAACGTGGATATGAGTTCAACCTCTGCCCCCATCATATAGGCATTATCAGCGAGCGCCGTACCCATTTTGCCTGATGAGAAGTTTGAAATGTATCTGACCGGATCAAGTTTCTCTACTGTTCCGCCTGCAGTGATAACAATCTTTTTATCTTTTAACGGTTGATTATGGTCTAATATTTCCAAAGTCTTATCTAAAATTTTATCGAGAGAACAAAGTCTTCCCTGACCTTCCGTACCGCACGCCAAAAATCCGCTTTCAGGTTCAAGTATATTAAAACCGTTCTTTTTCAGTTTTTTGAGATTTTCCTGAAGGAACTTGTTGTTCCACATATTAGTGTTCATTGCAGGTGCTATCACAATCGGTTTATTAAATGCACAAACTACCGATGTCAAAAGATTATCACAAATTCCGTCGGCAATTTTTGATATCGTGTTCGCTGAAACCGGCGCAATTACTAATATATCCCCTTCGTCAGATAAACTTATATGTTCAGGTTTATACTCTTTTATATCAAAATTGTCCGAATAAACTTCATTATCCGATAGAGTTGCAAGTGTAAGCTCAGTCACGAAATTGAAGGCATTCTGAGTTGCGATAACTCTCACATTCAACCCCTGCCTTTTGTACATACGAATCAGCTCGCACATTTTATATGCGGCAATTCCGCCGGTTATACCGAGCAAAACAGTTTTATTAAGTTTAAAATTCTGTGATGTTGACATTTTATAAGTGCTTCTCTATCTCATTTACTGCATTTTCAACAGTATCATTTATTATTATATAATCGAAATACTTTGAATTTTCCTTTTCAAATTCAACAAATTTCAAACGCTTTTGGATAGCTTCTTCCGTCTCGGTCTTTCTCCCTCTGAGCCTTGCTTCAAGCTCTTCATAAGACGGAGGTGCAATAAAGAGTAATACTGCTTCAGGCATCTTCTTTTTTATCTGAAGGGCTCCCTGCGTATCAATTTCCAAAAGAACGTGTTCACCATTGTTCAGAGATTTCTCGACAAACTTCCGTTTTGTACCGTAACAATTGCCTGAAAACTCTGCCCATTCAAGAAATTCGTCATTTTCCACAGCCTTCATAAACTCTTCTTTTGTTCTGAAGAAATAGTTTACACCTTCTTCTTCTCCGGCTCTCGGAGAACGGGTTGTGTATGATATGGATAATTTAATATCAGAATGTTTTGCCAGTAATGACTTTATAACAGTACCTTTACCGACACCCGAAGAACCTGATATTACAAATAATTTCTTAGAATCGTTACTCATTTACCGAATTTTATAAAAAACATAAATTATATTCAAGTAAAAAATGAGCATTAAAAAACTTTGCACGAGTGCGATTTTGTTACCTGCTGATACTCAACAGGTGGGTGAACGCCTTGGTGAATCCGTTTCCCGCTGACAATTATTTTGGTAATTGGCGGGTATACTTCAATGCACCGCTGAGTCAATTCTCCCTTTTTTTAAAAATGTAGGAACAAAATTAACACCCGTACAAAGTAATAGCATTATGACATATTTTTCATGTTTTGACAAGTTGACACCAGGGGTAGGTTAAATAACCAACCTAACCCTTAAATAGTGCCAACTTTAATTTAGTTTTTGCAAAGAGCGCGTGCGGCTTATCTTTCGGCATCAATATCATTTCGCCTTCATCCAAATCATAATTTTCGCCGGCTATCATTACTTCAGCACGACCTTCTAATATGTGGATAGCTGCATTAACAGATGCAGTGCACGGCAAAATAGATTGCCCCCTGTCAAAGGCAAATCCCGTAATCGATGTGTTTCTGTCCTCTGTAAACGTTTTTCTAACGATTGATTCTTTTTTATATTCTAAACATTCTTTTATATTCAAAACTTTGTTTTCAGTTGTGGTTGACATTCTAACCTCCTTATAAGGATGTACATTATTCATAAATTAATTTGGATTCAGGTTCTTACATTTAGTGAAATCTGCAATCGTCTTAGTAGTCATATATTTAACAAATTCTTTTTCCATATTTGTGACTAAATCTGACATAATACATTCTATACAATCACCGTTTTTTGCGCTGAAAAGACATTTATGACACTGAAATTTCCCTTCAAAAATTTCATACACTTCCATCAAGGTCATTTTTTTGTATTCTTCTTTGATAGAAAAGCCACCTCTAGGACCTTTTTCAGATACTAAAACACCTTCTCTGACAAAGCGCTGTAAGATTTTTGACAAGTGGTTGTCTGATACTTCGAACTTGGCTGATATTTCCTTTACCGTCGCAGGCTCCGCTTTGTTATTGATATACACAATCGAATGTAAAGCGATCGCGGTTCCTTCTAACAGTTTAAGCATTAGTTCCCCTTATCAAGTGTATTGGTACTATAATACTATTTTAAAAATCTGTCAATCCTTTATGTAACATTCTCGTTATATTCAGATACAAAAGTTTAGACATCTGATTTATCAATTTGAATATTTCAACCCCTGACAGGAATTGCGCCTAATAAATTCTCTGTCTATTTTGTTAAGAGCATCAAGTTTTTTGCCAATCCATCTCGGGGCGATAAGTTCACGCTTCAGACCGTTCCCTGCAAGCCTGTGGATAGTAGTTTCAGGGGGTAAATATTCCAAAAAGTCGCATACAGTGCTGATATAGTCATCTTCGGACATAAAATCTATTTCGTCTTTGCGATACATCTCAGCAAGTTTTGTTCCCTCCAGAGCGCACAACATGTGAATCTTTACCCCATCGACCTTCAATTCGGCAAGCCTTTGAGCAGTCTGCATCATTTCATCGTGAGTTTCCCAAAGACCGAGTATAACGTGGACACAAACGTTTATGCCGTATTCTTTTGTTTTTTCATACATTCTGACAAAGGTTTCGTAATCGTGCCCTCTGTTTATTTTCTTCAGGGTTTTGTTATGTGAAGACTGCAAACCGTATTCAAGCCAAGTATAATAGTCATCTTTATATGATGCTATGAGTTTAAGCTTATCGTCATCTACACAATCCGGTCTTGTACCTATTGAAATTCCTACAATATCCTTATGGCTCAAAGAGGCATCATATATCTGCTTTAACTCATTTACGGGTTTATAAGTATTTGAGTATGCCTGAAAATACGCCATAAACTTCTCTGCTTTAAACCGTTTTGAAAGCGTTTCAGCACCTGTTTTCACCTGTTCCCCTACAGGAAGAATATTTGAATGAGCCTGAGAAAAACTCCCGCTTTCATCACAAAAAATACAGCCGCCTTTTGATATGGTGCCATCTCTGTTTGGGCAGGAAAAACCTGCATCAATAGTTATTTTATAAACTTTAGCGCCAAACTTATTCTTAAGAAAGGCGCTAAATTGATTATATCTTTTGTCTGTATTATTGAACATAGATACTAATTGTTGTTGTCATCTTCATCTTTTATCGGATAAACATAGTGTTCACCACAATTAGGACAAACAACTTCCTGTTGTCTTCCGTCTTCAGTTTGCGCAACCTCAAATAAAGTTCTGCATCCTGATTGTGTACATCTTATTGCCCATGTAGGTCTAACTAATCTTGCCATAATTTTCTCCTTATTTAACTTAATAATATAGTATCATTATTTACACCCTTTGTAAATAATTAAACTATACCCTGAGCCTTCATTGCCTTAGCCAGTTTTTTGAAGGCAGCAATGTTTGCACCGGCAACATAGTTGCCGTTCAAATTAAACTCGTCAGAAGCTTCTTTACAAGCCTTGAAAATGTTAGTCATAATTGTATCCAGTTTAGCTTCAACTTCTTCAAATGTATGATAGAATCTCATACTGTTTTGAGACATTTCAATTGCAGAAGTAGCAACACCGCCGGCGTTAGATGCTTTTGCCGGAGCAACAAGAACTTTATGTTCCTGCAAATATTTTGTAGCCTCTTCGGAACAAGGCATATTAGCACCTTCGCCCACTGCTATGACACCGTTAGCAACAAGATTCTTAGCATCTTCCAATATCAGTTCGTTTTGTGTTGCACAAGGAAGTGCAACATCTGTCTTAATAGTCCAAACAGGGTTTTCTGTACCTGATTTTTCAAGATATTTTGCGTCTTTGTGGCATTCTAAATATTCTTTAATTCTGCCTCTTCTTACTTCTTTGATTTCTTTTACACAATCAAGATCAATACCGTTCTCATCATAGATACAGCCGTTTGAATCACTCATAGCAACGACTTTTGCACCCATAGCCTGAGCCTTTTCACAAGCATAGATAGCAACGTTTCCTGAGCCTGAAATAGTAACGGTTTTACCCATCAGACCTATATTATGAGCACCCAGCATCTCTCTCATAAAGAACATCAGACCGTAGCCTGTAGCTTCTTTTCTTGCAAGAGAACCACCATATACAACGTCTTTACCTGTCAGGACACCACCTTCATAGGCATTTCTAATTCTTTTATACTGACCGAACAGATATCCGATTTCACGTCCGCCGACACCAATATCACCTGCCGGGACGTCAACATCTTGTCCGATATGTCTGTATAATTCAGTCATAAAGCTTTGACAAAATCTCATGATTTCATCATCAGATTTTCCTTTAGGATCAAAATCACTGCCACCCTTTGCACCACCAATAGGCAAACCGGTCAAAGCATTCTTAAATATTTGTTCAAACCCCAAAAACTTCATTATACTGAGGTTTACGCTCGGGTGAAATCTCAGTCCGCCCTTGTAAGGTCCAAGTAATGAATTATACTGTACACGATAACCTCTGTTTACAACAACCTGACCTTTGTCATTCATCCACGGAACTCTGAATAATACAATTCTTTCAGGTTCTGTCATTCTTTCAAGCAGAGCAATTCTTTCATACTCGCTGTGCTGTTCAATAACAGGTTCTATTGATGTTAAAACTTCATGTATAGCCTGCAGATACTCAGGCTGATCCGCATTCTTTTTCGCAGTCTCTTCCAAAATTCTCTTTAAATAGTCATTCATATTCTATATCCTCATTGTGTCCTAGTTAATTTTATAAAGCACATGGGACAAATTCAAGAAAATGTTAAAAATTTTTACTCAAACAAAAAAAAGAGCCTTTCGGCTCAGTTTAAAACATCATTAGAATAGATAGTGGATTCTGGATTCCACAATAACTCTTCTAACACGTATTGTGTTTGAATACTTGTTATATGTATGATTTAGGTGCTTCCCCTAAGATTAGCTGATTACGCCTAATGCGTGACCTTCTGCAGGGTTGTTTACAAGAGCTTCTTCTTTAACTATAGAAGCTAAGTGAGGGAGACCTAAAGTATTTACGATGTTGATTCCTTCTTCCTCAGATAATAAAGTGTTCTTTTTGTAGTCCACATTGTTGATAGTGTATCTACCAAAAACCGGTGTTGTTGCTGCTTCAAATTTTGCCATATCCTATATCCTCTATTCTAATGTATAAATCCTAATTACCTTTGAGATATATTGCTTATCTCTTATGTATATATAAAGTATATACATTCTGGGAAATTGCCTTTTTTGTTCTGTTTTGTTAACACTTCTTAATAAACCCGGAAAAGCAGCTCGGGGCGCGGGCTGGATTTTGGCTAACTATCCTAATATTACAAAATATTACACATTTAAAACAAAAAATTAAAGTTTTTCCCAAAAATGTCGTTACTGAAAATGTAGGAATTAGATAAAAGAAAATTTAGGGAATGTGTGTTATGTTAAAGAGAGTATTAGTGCTTTTAGCATGTTTATTTGTGTTGTCTTCATCCGCGGTTTCCGCGATGAACGTAAAATATTTCAGTGACGATTTAAAAATAAGAGAAGCATTAACAATGCTTGATGATATAGGAGCAAAAGAGGTTTTTGATAACCTGCAAGAAAATTCAGTAAAGATCCAATTTTACGATTTAACACAAATCTCATACAGCTATGGTAAGCACTTCGCAATGAACACAACAGACACCTGGGGAAACAGATATATATTAATTAATTCAAGATATAAAAATGCACCGGCAGAACAAATAGCATGCCTTATCGCACACGAAAGCTGCCACAAAGGAAGAGTAGCAACATTAGCAGAAGAAACAACAGCTACAAGAACAGAAGCAAGATACTGGCAGGTATTAAAACACCGCAACCACACTTACGCAAACACAGCATTAACCAACAGATTAAACAGTCTCGCAAATCTTGAAAGTTCATCAACCGTAAACCACGATTACATACAGGACAGAATCTCAAACAGCAAGTTTTATCAATCACAATTAGCTGTCAGAGAAAGAAAGGCTTTTTAACCCCAAAGTATTGACTAACGAAAACATTTGATAATCTTAAAATATCAATTACTGGCGATATCCTCGGATATCGCTTTTTCTTTGGGTTACAGGGGTATTACACGTATGTTAATTTTTGTAACACATCCTTCAAAAATACTAAAGATTTAAAAAAAAATGCCGATATACATGTCACAGAACAATTAGAAAGGACGGTATATGTTAAAGAAAATTGAAATACCAACATGTAATACCTTCAGTGGCGTAGAATACATACTTCGAGGAGCAAAGAAACGCCGCTCTTCAGCAATGGCAAACGCAAGAAGAATGAATGCCGAAGTCGGTATCCAATCTCAATTGGTTGCTGTTAAGTAAGTGAAACAACTATATTAAGGTCTATCGATTTAGTAAGATGATTGAGAGTTATTGAGCGGACTATAAGTCCGCTTTTATTTATTAATAATAAACACTTTATTTCAAAAATTATTTATGATAGAATAGTTAAGCAATCGGCATGGAGAAGTGGCCGAGTAGGCTTAAGGCGGCACCCTGCTAAGGTGTTGTAGGGATAATTCTCTACCGTGGGTTCGAATCCCACCTTCTCCGAATTAAAAAGAGTTTCAGCGATTTTGCTAAAACTCTTTTTTTGTTGGCTATGTGTAAAATGCTCACGGAATTGCTCACAATATTTTTTCTAAAAAACTTTTTTGCTTAGTTTGACCATTGCTTCGTCTTTTACCGAATTTAGTATTGATGTATAGATATCGTTTGTTGTTGATGTCCGAGCGTGGCCAATGTTTCTTGATATGAACGGCACAGGCACACCTGCCGAGTTCATTATATCTACGTACTCTCCCCTTAAATCGTGAACACGCATATAATTTCTTGGATAACCGCATAATTCAAGAAGTGTTTTAAATCTTTCATTTATCCAATTTGGACTGACAGGTTTGTTGTTTTTGCCTTTAAACATAAACCCGGAGAAAACATTGTATTTTCTTCTGTGCCAATTTATAACCTCGTTTAATTCGTCAGGATATCTTGCAATTCGTGTTGAGTTGTATGTTTTTGTTCGGGGTTTCAATTCCCTGCGTGTATATTGTTGATCTATGTATATTTCATTCCTATCTTGTTTTATCTTCTCAACACATACGGCCGAGTATTCTCCAAGTCTCATACCGACCAAATAAGCTAAACTGAATATACAATAGAAATCTGGCAATTTCTTTTTACATACAATTGCCATATTCTTTAATGCTTCAATCGTTAACCTGTTTCTCAATATTTTAGGCTCTTTTATTTTGTCTATTTCTTTAAATGGGTTGAATTTAAACTTCTTTCTATGATATGTGAATACGGACATTCCGAACTTTCTACACCCATTTATTACATGCGGACTTGCACCTTTTTCTTGCAAATGTCTTACCCAATTGTTTAACACGTCCTCATTTAAGCTTTTAGCCTTTATATTGTATAACATTTGCATGTGGTTTTTAAAATAACCCTTATAATTGCTTACTGTCCCTTTTTCATATTCTGGGGACGCTTCGATTTCTTTTATAAATGCGTCTGCGAGTTGTTTAAATGTTGAGTCCGGGCATATAATAATATTGCCATCCTCTAATTCATTTAAAAATTCACGTTCGGCCTTTTTTGCTTCTTTTTCAGTTGTAAAACCGCTTTTACGCTTTTGTTTTCTCTTAGGGTTTCCGTTTGCATCATATTCATTAGACGGAATATCAACGCAAAATTCCCAAGAAAACTTTTTACCATTGTACCTTTTGCGCACTGTCATTATTTACTTCCTTTACGATAACAACTTTCTTTGTATTTGAGCAGATCTGCTTTTACAACTCGATAAACACCACCGTAGTTATAAACCCCGATATCATTCTCAAATATCCTACGTCTTGCCGTTGCGTATGGTATGCCTAATATTTCTGATGCTTCAGCAAGCGTTATTTCTTCGCTATTACTACTGTTTAATCTGATTATATTATCGTCATTCATATTTATCACTCCTATCCTTTGCACTTTTTACAAAAAGTCATGAACTTTTGTAAATTCTCTATCCTTTCAAAATATCTGCTATCTGTTCTTCAACGTAAAAAACTCTTTGATTATCTAACTCAATTCTTGTAGCATCCATAACATAATCTTCATTTATTGAACAGATTTTATCTTTGTTTATATATACATATAATTCGTTTTTACAATATCCCTCTGCATTGATATTTTTATTTTTGAGTTTTATAAAATTATCCATTCAAAATACTCCTTATCTCTTTTCTCTCTTGCTCTGTTAGGTCTTGCCAAAGGGTGTTAATAAGTCCTGCTAAACTTTCTTCAAAGTTATCACCAGAAGCACCTTTTTGATAATAAAAATCAACAGGTCTGCTATCCCACGTTTCGTGTTCGCAATCACACAAACATTTTATAAAATCTTTTCGTGTGCTTTCATCATTTCCCGTTATCATATACATAGTTTGAAAGCCAATATCCCCATATTTATTGAGAATAAACTTAATCAGACTTAACTGCTTTTCGGGTGTGAATGGTGGGTATTCTGCATTTTTACAATAAGGCGTCGCATCTTCAATATGTGCTTCACACTCTTTGCAATATAATTCATTACTTGAACATACTTTTGGTATTTGCTTTTTTACCCCTGCATTTTTATATAGTTTTGCTACTTCTGACATTCTGTGTCCTCCAAATATCTTGTAAAATCTTTGTGCCATTTAAACCACTCACAATTATTCATATTGCATATTTTATTTTTTAAGCTTTTGACTGGACTGAAACACCAATATTGTCCGTTTCTCAATTTGTACGCATCAGGGCATATTTGTTTACTCATTTTCTGTGTCCTCCAATAAATCTGCGTTCTCGTATATATTGCCGATTACTTTACAATCATTAATTTCGGCATATTGAAAATCATTTAATGGTTTTGTCAGAAAAGAAGCATATTTGTTGTTAAAATAAATAATTGCTTTTTGTTTTCCAATATCCTCAAATTCATATTCGCATATATCCCCCTCATA
>JAILHQ010000004.1 GCA_024695725.1 Cyanobacteria bacterium RUI128
TCAAAAAAAATAGGGCTTTCGCCCTTTTGTGTTATACCCTTTTTCCTATCCTTTAACCTATATTATTTTCCTGTCCTATGTTATTAAATTTTGTTTGTTTATTTTACCTTATACCCTAATTTCTTCCTGATGTTTTTCCTATTTCCTTATCCTGCTTCTTGTCTAGTGCCTTGCTCTGTTTTTTTGTTTTATGCTATGAAGTTTGTCCCGAATCTGTTGGAGCCGTAGAAGAAGGATTCCTGCATAACCTGCCTGAAGTTTTTCTTTCTTACCGCTTTGTTGCCAACTGTCGTGTTGGCAATATCATCTTTGGCTTTGGTGTAATACTCCGAAGCAACAGATGCCATAAATACCGATTGGGGCAGAGATTTTTTAACGGTCTGTGTATCAATGAATAAATACTGATCACTTACCGGAGTGTTATCTTCAATACCGTCAAGGAAGTCGGCAACTTTGTTGGTTAATTCAACTGTATCTTCATTTTTTTCATTACGAATTTCACTGTTGTACTTAGCAACAGCATCAGCAAACAAAAGTGCCATATTATGCTCTCCTATTGGGTTTTGATTTTTAAACTCTTAAAAATATAATCTCTCTGTATATATATAAAGTATATACTTTCGAAAAAATTGACTTTTTGGATAAATATTGCTTAACAAAAGTTGATAATTGTGTTATGTGCTTGATATGAGTGGGTTACAGCCGGATGTAATTTTATGATAAGAGGAGGCCGAATGGTTAAATTTATAAAAACGGTTCTTCGGTACAGAACCGAAATAAAAAAGTTAAAAATGCAGATGGAGGCATTAAAGTTTGATATTAAACAAATGTCTTCTATTGTTGAAAAGTATTTTCCTCTGATGAAAACGAGGGATAAAGTTCAGTTACTGATTTTGAGGAGGTGCCTGTGGACAAAGAATTGATAACCCGATATGCACCAGTGGTGCTGATAGTTTTTGTTATGTTTTTTCAGTATAACCTCTTTGTTACCCCGCAGGAGTTGGAGATTCAGCACAGAATGATACTCGAAACGGTATCTCAGAAATACATGACAAAATCGGAATCTGATAATCTGAAATCTCAGATTTCTGATATGCAAAAAAAAGTTGATAAAATCTACGATGCCATTATTGGCGGAAAGGAATAAGTATGAGTTTAATTGAAATAGAGTACGGCTCTTTGGCTTCCTCGGGAGTTTTGAATGATAATTTTAATTACCTGAAAACAGAAGTTGAGGCGCTGGCGGACAATATAAATCAGAAAACTTCGTTCTTCTCATCTCAGGTCGCGACCTTAAATACGAGTGTAACAGATTTGTTGTCATACAGATCATCTTTCATTGATACGGGAATGATAATTCCGTGTATTTTGTCTGTCGTGCCTGACGGATTTTTGCTTTGCGATGGTTCTGAGCTTGAAATCGAAGATTACGGTGATTTGTATGATGTGATAGGTACCGCTTACGGAAGTTCCGATGCATCTTCTTTTTGTCTTCCGGATCTTACGGATAAAACCCTTTGGGGTGAAGGCAGCAGTTCTGTAGGCGAGTATGTGGATTCTAAGTTGCCGAATATTAAAGGGCAGTTCAGGCTACAGGGTACTGAGGGCTCAAGTGCCGTATCCGGGGCGTTTGTTGCGGGTTCAAGAGGCGGAAGCTGGGGTACAGGTCACGATAATTCCGCAAAAAACCCTTTGATGCAGTTTGATGCATCACGATACAGTGAGGTCTATGATGACGAGTGCGACGTGGTTCAACCGCCTGCGCTTGTTGTGAAATTTATTATTAAATACTAAGGAGCTTTTATGAAAATATATTTATATGATAAAAATACAAATATCTTTCTCTCTGAATCAACTGCGCAGAAAAATCCCAAAAGACCGGGAGAGTTTCTTTTCCCTAAAAATTCAACCATAATTTGTCCGCCTGCTGTCAGACAAAATCAGGCTGCGGTATTTAACGGGGTTAGCTGGGATATAGTAGACGATTACAGAGGTGAATTGCAGATAAACAAGATTACAAAAGAGGTTTCTGAAATTACCGAAACAGGAAGACTCAGTGAAAATTTTATTCTGTATTCTGAATATTTAAAAAGTGACGAATATAAAGCAGAGCTAAAAGAACAGGAGCTTGAAGCAAAAAGGGCTGAAATATGCGACAAGATGAACATTATCGATAAAAAGCGTATTCGCGCCGCTTGTGAACCATCTGTAAGGGATAATCTTACGGGCGAAACCTGGCTTGAGTATTATAACAAAAAGATGGCGGAGCTTCGTCAGCAGTTGTTGGAGGTGCGTAATGTCGATTAATATGGATGATAACGGTACATTATATATACATCAGGGTGACAGTGCATCTGTCATTCTTGAAGGGCTTGGCACCGATAAAGATTACAGAGTCTATTTTGCTGTGAAAGATAAATCAAGAAAAACCATCGGGGATGAGTTGGTTATTAATTCAAACTATAACCCTACCGTGAAATTTAACCTGTCAGGTGATTATACCGATTTATTCACCGTTCCCGATAATGAAAACTATGCAATTTATTATTATGCCCTCAAAATATGTTGTGGTAACGAGGAAAATACTCTGGTGCTCGAAAACTCAGAGCTTGGGGAATTAAACCCCCTTATTGTTTACCCGAAAATGGTGGAGGGTGACTAGATGGATGACAGAAATTTTAGGTTAAGTGCAGGAAAGCCTGACAGCTCGATTTCAATAAAAGTTAAGTCTTTTTTAGATGATATAAAATTGAAAATTTCGGCGACAGACTCGGCTCTTTATTTACAGGAATTTAAAAAATATCTGGATAATGTGATTGAAAAAGTTGGGGAGTGCAGAAATGTATTTTCTTCGGTTGTGCAGGTGTTTAATGATTGCCTGAATCTGAAAAACGGTCTGGAAAATTTTTGCTATGAGTCATTAAATACTCACGCTGAAGATACTGATAACCCTCATTCTGTTACGGCAGAACAGGTTGATGCATACACAAAATCGGAAACAGACAGTCTGCTTGCAGAAAAACAGCCTGCCGGAAACTACCTGACAGAACATCAGAGCCTGAGTGATTATTATACAAAATCAGAAGTTGATACGGGACTAGGGGGAAAATCTGATACAAACCATACTCACAGCCAGTATCTGACAAGCCATCAGGATATTTCAGGAAAGGCTAACAGTGCTGATTTGGCAACAGTTGCGACAAGCGGAAGTTATAGCGATTTAACAAATAAACCTACAATTCCGACGGTCCCGACAAAATTGTCTGATCTCACTGACGATTTAGGAACAAGTCCTACCCATACTCACAGCCAGTATCTGACTTCTCATCAAAGCCTGAGTAATTATTACACAAAGTCTGAAACGTATTCTCAGTCCGAAGTTGATACCCTTCTCGGGCAGATTGAAAGCGGTCAGTCCTCTCTGGCAACGGTGGCAACGACCGGTGATTACGATGACTTGATAAACAAGCCTACAATACCGACAGTACCAACCACCCTGAGCAGTTTTACTGACGATTTGGGTACAAGCCCTACCCATACCCACAGTCAATATCTGACATCACATCAGGATATTTCGGGTAAAGCAAACAGTGCTGATTTGGCAACAGTTGCGACAAGCGGAAGTTATAGTGATTTAACTGGCACACCTACGATACCGACTGTAAACAATGCAACACTTACAATTACGCAGGGTGGAACAACAAAGGGAACTTTCACAGCGAACGCAAGTAGTAATGTAACTATTGATATTGATGCTGGCGGTGCAAGCCGTAATATAGGGGAAATTGTTGCAAGTACAATA
>JAILHQ010000019.1 GCA_024695725.1 Cyanobacteria bacterium RUI128
TAAGCGGAAATTCGGCAATGGCACAGACAGATTTAGGCCATGAGAACTTCCCAATGATAATGGCAGGTGTAGCATCAAAGACAGGCTATAATTTTGAATTCAAAAATGGTAAATTCGTAATTCAGCCAAGCTTACTGTTATCGTATTCATTTGTACATACGTTTGCACATAAAAACGGCTTAGGTCACAGAGTAAGTTCATCACCGCTTCACGCAATACAGGTTGCACCGGGTGTTAAGTTTATCGCAAATTTACCGAAGGGCTGGCAGCCGTATGTCGGAATAAATATGAGATGGAACATAATGGATAAGACACACTTCTCATTACCTGACGTATCAATGTCTGATATGAGTGTTAAACCTTATGTGGAATACGGAGTCGGTTTACAGCGTAAATGGGGTGAACGCTTCACAGGTTACGGTCAGGCGATGATAAGAAACGGCGGACGTAACGGCGTAATGCTCTCATTTGGGTTTAGATGGGCTATCGGCAAGTAACGAGTCTTGGATTGTTCGGGTACGCATAGCACTCTATTCACTATTAAAACCTTACGGTTTTAGTCGTTCATACGTGCTATCTGCTCTCACGTGCTTGGCACTTTGTGCCGTCGCACTACCGAAAATCCGCTGGGCACTCGGAAAGTAGGGGTAAATAAGGGCAAGTAGTGGTAAATAGAGATAAATAGAGATAAATATTATTTACCCCCAAAAGCTTTGTCTGCGAGTTTGTCGGCGATTTTATTATATTTATCTGATACGTTTGTAACTGATGAATTTTTTACGGAATACAAAAACAAGTCTGAATGAGCGGGTTTCCCTGCCAAAAACTGAGGTGATTCGGCAACATCTTTTCTTGCCGGAACGATTAAACCGTCACCCGAAATTTTTATTATATTTTTCTTTTCTGCAAGGAATAAAATAAATTTAACGGCATAGTCTTTATGCTTTGAAGATTTAACTACAGCCCAGCCTGATGCATCACATGGTGCGTTGCATTTAGGGAAATTAACTATATCCCAGTCAAATTTCGCACATTCTCTGTATTTCGGAACCATCCATCTGCCCGTAAGGTGCATTCCCAATTTGCCTTCAAGAAACATCTGTGCCTGGGTTTTGCTTCCTGTCTGCGCAGGTGTCGGTGCATAATTGTATTTATATGCAAGATCGTTATAGTAGTTTATTCCCTTTTTAGAAAAATCGTTATCCCCGATAAAGTTACCCTCTGAGTCAAGTACTCCGCCCTTGAAGGTTCTCATATAAGGAATAAGGTAGTTTATATTCTGCTCATAGCTGATACCCCATACATCTTTATGTGTAAGTTTTGATGCGGTATTAAACATATCCTCTATTGTCCAGTCAGGTGTAGGATAGTTCACTTTGTATTTGTCAAAAATATTTTTATTATAATAAATTACCATTATAGAGATATCTCTCGGAACGGCATAAAGGTTTCCGTCACAGCTAAGGGCGGTTATCGGTTGCGGATAATAATCTTCTTTCTTGATATAATTATCAAGTTTTTCAAGATATTTTCTGTAAACAGGAAGGTTCAGATTGTTTATGAACACAACATCAGGTGCCAGATTAGAGGCAAACAAAAGGTGTAATTTTTTGAAATAATCCTGGGGAATATGCATAACATCTATTTTTACCCCCGGGTTTTCCTGTTCAAACTCGCGTATTATAGGGGTTAATATCTTCATTTCGGAAGCGGAACCCCATGTGGAAAATTTTATAATAACATCATTATTTTTCGAACCACATCCCGTTAAAAATACACATAAACATAGTAATGTAAAAAACTTTTTTATCATAAATCAAGCAATCTTGTCATTGAAGTTTCGGATACTTCAACAACCATCTTATTTCTGCCGACACGAACAAGGTATCTTGTTGCATCTTTTAATTTTTCTGTTTGTTTTAAGATTATTCTACTGTTTACCACGTCGTCAAATTTCTTGATTACAAAATAATCATCTTTGATATGACCGACAAGTGAAGAGAAATTGTCATAATTAACAAGATAAAGTCCTGCATCGTCGTCAATTTTAGCCTCTGTAAGCATTGTTAAATCTTTATCATCAGGTTCTTCTTCTACTTCTTGTGCTGTCTGAACGACTGTTTTTGTTACTTCTTCAGGTGTTTCATCTTTTATTTCTTCAACTTTTTCTTCAACTATCGGGTTAGTTACATTTACGACAGGTTCCGGTTCTTTCACTTGAGGTTCAGGCTCGACAGGAATTTCAGGCTGTTCAGCTGTTTGTTCCTGAACGTCATCGTCAGACATAAAGTTAAATATTTCGTCTGCAGAAGATTCCTCAGGCAGTCCGTTCTTGTTGTTGTCTGCCATTGTCTGAATAACCAATTCGTCAAAGAAATCGTTATCCTGAACCTGTGAGAAGTCTGACAAATAACCGTCAGGGTTGTATGGCTGAAGCGGTTTTTCTTCAGTAGGTTCTTCGTATTGAGGTTCAGGTTCAGTGTTGGTTATCTGTTGAACATCTTCGACAGTATTTTCTAACTCAGCGTTGATGTTGTTTTCAAAATCAGAGTCAACGAAATCGTTGTTAAATTCTTTTCCTTCTTCTGCTGTTTGTTTAACAGACTGTTCAAATTTTTCGTATTCTACCTTGTGTAACTGTTCTTCGTGGAAGGTAGGTATTGGTTCATCAACCTTGTTCAGCATTTCATCAAAACTATTGAAGGTTTCAGGCTGAGCCGTAGTCGGCTGTGGTTGTGCCTGTTGCGGTGCAACAGCCGGTTGTTCTTCATCCTCTTCACGTTTGAACGATAAGGCAATCTTTTTGTTAATCTTCTTATCCATTGCCAAAATAAGCATTATGACAATTACAGGGAAAGTTATTGCGCCTGCAAGCAGGAGCAGTTTCCATAACCCGATTTGCTGAAAATCTATAAGAACAGCTCTTATGTTTTCTAAAACAGATTTCTTGTCGTCATTGTATACAACTTGTTTTTTCTTAGGCTTGTCGTTCTTTGAAAGATTTTCGTCAATCTCTTTTTGTAAAATTGCATCATCTTCCGTTTTTGCAAAATTAGCATTCTTACCTGTTTTTATTTCTTTTTCAAGAATATCTATCGGTTCCTGTTTAACTGCAGGTTGAACAGGTTTTGCGGTTTCAACAGGTTTGACAGGCTGTGTTGCAACTTTTACAGGTTGAGCAGGTTTAGCAGCAGGTTTAACAGCAGGTTTGGCTGCAGTTTTCTTAACCTCTTGTTTTGGTTTTTGAGCAGTTGTTTTGGCAGTAGCGGGTTTCTTTTCCTGTGTTGCAGCTTTGGTTGTTGTAACAGGTTTATTCGTATTTAATTTTGTAACGGTTGTGCTTGGTTTTTCCGTTACCTTAACTCCTGTTAACTGTTGTGTTCTCGGGACAACATTGATAGCTTTTTCTGATGTGATAATAATCTTCGTATAACCCTTGCCGCCGCTGACTGCCTGGGTGTTTACAGAAACGTTGGATACGGTTCCGGCTCCGTTTGTAACAGTCGGAGCAGATTTTAATGAGCTGTTGGTTTCAGGCATAAGGATAACGTACTTGTTGTTTGCCTTCTTGTTGACAACAACAGGTTCTGTATAAGGCTTGTCTGTGTAAATGGTAACCTTTACCGAATTGCCGGCCTCTTTGTTTACCTTTACATCAACGACATTATTCTTGTATGCATCTGAAGCACATACAAGGTTCGCCGATATTAATGATGCCACAAGCAGCATCGATAATTTATTTTTCCTGTTAGTCCCGCTCATATTACTATATTTTAGCACATATATATACTGTATGTATAATTGTAAACTTTTTTTTGTACCTTGAAATCATACATTTAAACTAGACTTTATATATTTGTACGGTACAGAGAGCATTTATTATTAATAAAAAAGGAAAAACCTATGAGAGACACAGCAAAACACTATTTCAATTCCTGTTAAACAAAGAGTTACGGCTACATAACTTCGCGGGAGAGAAAAAAAGATTAGAAAAAATTAAATAAGAAGATAAAGACAACCAACAGAGAAGAAGATTAAAAAAGAGAAAGATAAAATTACAACAGTTTAAATAAGAAGAAACACTAACGAGGGCTTTATACAATGAATATTATGTCAAGGTATGCATTTATATCAAACTTTAATGCAGAAAAACTATCGAAACAAGAGGCTAACAAAGAAGGAGTCGGCGCAATCGAATTTAGTAAGTGCGATACTGACGGTGACGGCAATATATCCATAGATGAAATTCTTGCTAATCAGGATATATGCGAAAAACTTTTACAGGCTATTCAAAACAAAATCGATAAGATTTCAGGCGAAGAGGCTGGCGTAAAAGCAGAACAGGCTAAGGCAGCTAACGAAGAAAAATTTGAAGTAGCAGCATAATTTTTATTCAAAATATAACAAAAAGCACTGAGGTGAACTTTCCCCGGTGCTTTTTTATTAAGTTTGTTGACAAAATCGCTCAAACATGGGAAAACATGCTTGATTTTAATAATTCCTCATATTATTATTATCTCGTAGAGTGCTTACGCCAATATGTACTCATACGAAAAAAAAGGAAAATAAATTATGTCAATTAATTTAAAAAACAAACAAGAAATCATTTCAAAATTTGGAAAAGACAGTAAAGATACAGGTTCAACAGAAGTACAGGTTGCTATGTTGACTCAAAAGATTTCTGAACTTACCGAACACTTAAAGACAAATAAAAACGATTACGCTACAAAACGTGGTCTTTTGATGATGGTAGGTAAAAGAAAAGGTTTATTGTCTTACTTGAAATCTAGAGATTTGGAAGGATACAGAAAATTAATCAAGAAACTCGGTATTCGTGGTTAATTTCAAAACTTATTCAAAAACGGGGCAACGTTTGTTGTCTCGTTTTTATTGTTTAAAATCCCCGATACAGCTACTTCGGGTTGTTAATATACATTTCTCCTTGTGTATTGTAAAATAATCGTATCGGTACATAAATAAGGAAAAGAAGATGAGAAAACTTGTAAAAAATAATGTTAATTGGGTAGGATATCTTGATTGGGAATTAGAAACATTTCACGGTGATGATTATTCTATTATGAACGGTTCAAGTCAGAACGCGTACCTTATAGAAGAAGAAAAAACAGTTTTGATAGATACTGTCTGGACACCGCATAAAAATGATTTTGTAGAAAACCTTAAAAGTGAAATTGATTTGAACAAAATTGATTTTATTGTTGCTAACCACGCCGAATGTGATCACTCGGGTTCACTTACAGCCTTAATGAAGGAAATTCCTAATACCCCTATATATTGTACCGCGCAATGTGTTAAGTCTATTGAAGGTCAGTACGGAAAACAGGACTGGGATTTCCACGTTGTGAAAACAGGGGATTCAATTGATATCGGAAACGGCAAAAAACTCGTATTTGTAGAAATGAGAATGCTTCATTGGCCTGATTCAATGGCTACATACCTGACAGGGGATAATATACTGTTCTCAAACGATGCTTTTGGTCAGCATTTTGCAGTTGCAGAATTGTTTGCAGACAAGGCAAATCAATGCCTGTTATGGCATGAGGCTCTTAAATATTTCGTAAATATTCTGAACCCCTTTGCAATGCTTGTATCTAAAAAAATAGAAGAAATAGAAGGGCTTAATCTTCCGATAGATATTATTGCTCCGTCACACGGCGCTATCTGGAGAGATAACCCTATGCAGATTGTTGAAAAGTATGCCCAATGGGCAAAAGCATATCAGGAAAATCAGATAACTATTGCTTACGATACAATGTGGGAAGGCACAACAAAAATTGCGCACAAAATATCTGAAGAAATTCATAAGCAAAGCCCTGATACTGTTGTGAAAGTGTTCAATATCTCTAAACAGGATAAAAACGAAATTATGACAGAAGTCTTTAAGTCAAAAGCAATTGCGGTAGGTTCTCCGACTGCTGTAAATGATATTCTTGCATCAGTTACAGGCTGGCTTGCATTCCTTAAATCTCTGAAATTTAAAAATAAAAAAGCGGCTGCCTTTGGTTGTTACGGCTGGAGCGGGGAATCAGTAAAAATCTTGCAGGAAAAACTTAAAGAAGCAGGCTTTAACGTAATCGACGAAAACGTTAAATCTCTTTGGAATCCGGGGGAAGAAGACTACGCTCAGATACCTGAATTAGTGTCTAATCTGTTAGCTGAATAAAATCGGGAGCGTATACAGTATGGATGTAGTAATGCTCGGAACAGGCAACGCACTTGTCACAAAATGCTATAATACCTGTTTTGTTCTAAAAGATAATAACGAACAGATGCTCGTTGACGGCGGGGGCGGAAATCAAATTCTTTCCCGATTAGATACCGCAAATATTTCTTATAACGATTTACATCACATTTTTGTTACTCATAAACATATTGATCATATATTAGGAATAATATGGGTAATCAGAATGATTCTGCAGGGGTGTAATGGGGGGAAACTCAATGACAGCGAGTATTTTGTCTATGGCCATGAAGAGGTTATAAGGATAATCGAGGACATGTCGCGTACCCTGATTAGGGATAAAGAAGTCAAATTAATAGGTAGAATTCTACATTTTATTCCTGTTTTAGACGGGGAAGAAAAAGAAATTATCGGGCATAAATTTAAGTTTTTTGATATTCATTCGGATAAGGCAAAACAGTTCGGGTTCTCGATAGATGGCGGGAAACTCGTATGCTGCGGGGATGAACCGCTTAATGAAACAATAAATGCTTACACCCAAAATGCCGGTTGGTTAATGCTTGAAGCATTTTGTCTTGAGTCGGAAGCTGATATATTTAACCCGTATGAAAAGAAACATTCTACCGTAAAAGACAGCTGCCAAAAAGCACAGAGGGTAAATGTGAAAAGTCTGATTCTTTATCATACTGAGGATAAAAATATTGAAAACAGAAAAGAACTCTACACAAAAGAGGGTGAAAAGTATTTCAGCGGGAAAATCTATGTTCCTGACGATTTGGAAATAATAAAAATTGATTAATCATCAGTTTCAATTTTGTCTAAAATAAATTTCCCGATTTTGCCGTCACGAAAATCTCTTAACAAATATTGAGAGGTTCGTTCAATATCAGGATCCCCTCCTGATATTATCCAGTTTCTGGCAAAGGCAATATTTTCAAGGGTTAAATTGTCTGTGACATTATAATATTCTTTGAATTTATTACAATATTTTTCGTTTCCGTTTATAAGTTCAAGAAGTTCTTTTCCGACAATTTCGGAAGAATATGCGTTTTCTGAAACAGAATTAACAAACGCAAGTTTCTTTGCTCTCATCTGATCTTCCTGTTTCATAGGAATTATCCCCGGGGTATCCAGCAAATCAATATTAGGATTAATTCTGACCCACTGCTGTTGGCGTGTAACGCCTGCTTTTGCACCTGTTTTGGTTTTGGAAGATTTTGTCAGCTTGTTGATAATGCTTGATTTTCCTACGTTAGGTAGCCCTACAACAACTACTCTTGCAGGTCTTCTCAAAAGTCCTTTTGCCATCAGTGCCTGAATTCGGGGTTCTGCCAATTCCAAAACTTTCTTTTCTATAATGTTAAAATTTCGGTTTGTTTTTGTATCGATAGTTAAAACGGGACAGCCTGAATTTTCCTCTATATATTTTACCCAGTCTTTGATTTCTTCAGACAGTACCAAATCTGATTTATTCAACAAAAGAAGCCTTGGCTTTTCACCCAAGAGCTTCTTTATGTCGTTATAACTACTGCTTCTTGGTAAGCGAGCATCTAATACTTCTATCACGACATCTACAAGATTTAGTTTTTCTTTAAGAAGTCGTTCAGCCTTAGCAATATGCCCCGGATACCAATGAATATGTGTTTTATCTTTTTTCAATTTTTTCTCTGATACGAGTTGCCTTACCTGAACGTTCTCTTAAGTAATATAATTTAGAACGTCTTACATCACCACGTCTGAGAACAGTAATCTTGTCGATACGTGGAGAGTTAAGTAAGAATACTCTTTCTACACCAATACCTTGGAAGACTTTTCTAACGGTAATGGTTTTATTAATACCTGCGCCATGTTCTTTGATAACAGTTCCTTCGAATGCCTGAATTCTTTCCTTGTTACCTTCAACAATTCTTACGAATACCTTTACGGTATCACCAGGGTGCATTTCAGGAATATTATCTTTTTTATATTGATTTTCCAATTCTGCAATTATAGGATTCATTTTGCTATTCCTTTATATTTAACTAGTACAAAAACTGCGTCTCCACAAAACGCATAAATTCATAATATTTTAAAAATAACCATATTGCAAGCACATGTTTAAGTTTTGTAATATAGCCTGCACCGAGAAATTCTATATTGAAATCCTCTTTCGTTCTTGTACCGGAACCAGTTCCGGCTTCAATTCATAAGGTTGAGCTTGTATTGAGCTTATCTTAAGTTCATAATACGGCGCTGGCGTTTTGGTTTCTGCCGGTTTTTTCTTTCGTTCCAAAAAATAATAAAATTTTCTGCGGGTTGTTTCCTTTTCTACTTTTATCGGTTCTTCATATCCGGTTGCTTTATCAATAAATTTGAAAATTCGTCTTAAAAGAGGCTCATTGCTTCTTGACTTTTCCCAAAATTCATCTGCTTGTGTTTCGCCTTTGAGTAAGTCAGTAACTTCAATGTATACGCTTCCAGGTTCTCTCATGTAAACAAATTTGTCTTTTGGTGCATTTGTTGCATCATAAATATCTACCCTTAAATCGCTTCCTTTGATGTGGCTTTTTATCATTTTTTGCGCACTTTTAAGCTGATTATACAAATCATCGGAAATTGCATTTTGTTCATGCAATTTAACGCTTCCTGCCTGTTTCATATAAGAAAATAAACCTATTTTGCTGGTCATTGTGTTCTTTCTTTTACTTTTTCTAGGGTATTCACAACTGTATGTATCTATTTTAAAAATGGTAAAAAAATTTTTTGCTACTTTATTAACTTTTATGTAAAAAAATAAGGCTCAATTTTCTTGAACCTTATTTTTTATTTTGTTTTATGCTAAATAGCACACATATTTCGGTGGTTTTCTCCCGATAGTTCCGCTGATTCCGCCCTGTTCAGGCAGGTCGCAGCCACAAGGTATTTTTAATAAAGCCGCAATAAAAGGAGCTTTTTGTTCTGTAGCTTTAATAAGAGCATTACGTCCTCTGCTCATTTCTTCATTAGTCGGATTGATAGGAGGAGTTCCTCCCCATTTAGGATAACTTTCTTTGTGAACCGGCGCAAATCCTACACACATAATTTTCTCCTTTCGAACATATAAATATGAAACACTAACACACACATTTTTCATTTACTATAAGTAAATTTTTCCGAACTTTTTGCTACCTGATAATTTTGTGTTTAATATTTGTTAACAAACATAATAAAACCGAAACATTTATCCGATATGGTGCGAAGTGTTTTTGTTTATGTTAGTATTATTTCAAACGAGGAAAACTAGGAGAAAATTATGCAGGCAAGACGCGCATCAAGAGAATTAGCTTTAATATTATTCTCTCAATTTGATAAAAAGATTACCGAATATTCGGATAAAGATTTTGAAGATATTATTTTAAAATCAATAAGAGTGTTATCCAATAATTCAACCGATGAACTGAAAACAACAGTCGGTACTCTCATAGATATAAAAGATTATATAGATAACTATGAGGCAGATGATGAGTCAAATCTGGAAAGACCGATAGGGGTTAAAAACTTACCTGTTCAGCTTCCGACGACTGCTGATATGAGAGAAAAAGTTGATGCCATACTTGACGTTGTTGAAAAAACAATTTTTGCACTTGAAGTTGCCGAACTTGCCGTTCTTGAATCTCAAAGTGATGTGAAAGATTACGTTATAACTATTGCAAAATCGTTCAAAGAACATCACGCAGAGGTTGATGAACAAATTCAGAAATACTCTAACGGATGGGATATCAGCCGTCTTGTTAAGATGGATAAAGACATCCTCAGAATTGCTATCATAGAATTGTTATACATAAATGAAGCACCTATGAAAGTCGTTGTTGACGAGGCTTTGGAACTTGCCAAAAAATATTCTACAGACGACAGCTCGGCATTTATTAACGGAATTTTAGCAAAAGTTATTATGGAAAACGGTATTGACTAATGTTTGGGTTCTTTAAAAATAGTTTTGATAACCTGAAGGAAACTGTTGCCAAAACCACACAGGCATTGGTAGGAAACGTTGTTGAAACGGTTGCGGAAGAAGAAGAGTTTTCCGAATTTGTGCTTGATGATATGGAAGACACACTCATAAGCGCTGACTTAGGGGTGAATTATGCAGCAGAGCTTGTCGATAAACTGAGAAATCAGGACAGAATTAAACCCTCTGTTGTTAAAAATTATTTAAAAGAAGAATTTACCAAAACTCTGACTTCCGCAGGAAGTAATGAACTCAGTTATAAAGAAAATGAACTGAATATCTATTTTATAACAGGGGTAAACGGTGCGGGGAAAACAACCCTTATCGGGAAATTAGCCTATAAATTCAGAGAAGAAGGGAAAAGAGTTTTGGTTGCAGCCGCAGATACTTTTAGAGCTGCAGCAGAAGAACAACTGGATATCTGGTCAAAAAGAGCAGGTGCAGATATTGTAAGACGCGATAAAGCAGATCCTGCATCTGTTGTCTATGAGGCTATCCAAAAAGCAAGAAATGAAAACTATGACGTCATCCTTGTCGATACAGCCGGAAGACTCCAAAACAAATATAACCTTATGGAAGAACTCTCTAAAATAAAAGGTGTTATAGATAAGCAGGCACCTGATGCTCTGAGAGAATGTATTTTGGTGCTTGATGCAAACACAGGTCAGAACGGACTTCAGCAGGCAAAAGTTTTTAAAGATTCTGTAAATCTTACCTCTGTTGCTCTTACAAAATTAGATGGTTCAGCTAAAGGTGCGATAATTTTAGCAATAGCAAAAGAGATGTCACTACCGGTTAAACTTATCGGGGTGGGAGAAAAAATGACCGACCTGAAACAGTTTAACTCATCTGATTTTATTGAGGCTCTGTTCAGTTAAGCGGAATATAAATATTTCACTCTTTACTTTTTTCGGTCAGATGTGGTATCTTTATACTAAGGAAATAAAACAAGGAGAAAATAAATGCTTTGTCCATATTGTAAAGGTGAAATACCGGATGATGCCAAGAAATGTATGAACTGCGGGGAATGGGTTGATCCTGCATACAGAAAACCTAAAAAAGAAGAACAAGGCTTTTTCTCTGCGCTATCAGAAACCGTATTAAATGTTTTGTGGTTTGCCTTCGTGCTTGCTATTGCTGCTATTGCGATTATTTTGTTTATGCAGGCTAATGCAAACGGCCTCTTTGACTAGGAGTAGGGGTAAACTATTGGGGTAAATTATCGGGGTAAATGTAGGAAAATAGTAATACTACATTTTTTCTGTTATAATTAGGACTATGAAATACAGAGAGAATGTCAGAAACTTTTGTATAATTGCCCACATTGACCATGGTAAATCAACTCTTGCAGACAGACTGCTTGAGGCGACGGGTACTATTGCTCAGCGTGATATGCAAAACCAGTTACTTGATACAATGGATATCGAGCGTGAGCGTGGTATTACCATCAAGCTGAATGCTGCACGTATGAACTACAAGGCAAAAAACGGGAAAAATTATATTTTGAACCTTATTGATACCCCGGGGCACGTTGATTTTTCTTACGAGGTTTCACGTTCTTTAGCAGCTTGTGAAGGTGCCCTTCTCATAGTTGATGCAACACAGGGTGTTGAGGCGCAAACACTGGCGAATGTCTATCTTGCGGCGGAACAAAATCTTGAAATTATTCCGGTAATAAATAAAATAGATTTGCCGTCAGCAGATGTTGAAGGGGTAAAGGCAGAAATAGAAGAAGTCTTAGGTATTGATGCATCTATGGCTATTCCTGTCAGTGCAAAAACAGGCGAAAATATTGAAGAAGTTCTTGAGGCAATAGTAGAATTTATGCCGCCGCCGGAGGATACAACAGAAAAACCTTTAAGAGCGTTGGTCTTTGACAGTGCCTATGACCAGTATTTAGGTACACTTTGTTTCTTTAAAATTGTTGACGGGAAAATGAGGTTGGGTGATAAAGTTAAATTTATGGCATCAGGAAAAGAATATGAGATAGTAGAACTCGGGTATATGACTCCGCACAGAGTTCAGGTAAAAGAACTTGTCTGCGGTGATGTAGGGTATTTTGCGGGTTCAATAAAAGAGATAACCCGTTTTGTGGGTGATACCGTTATCAATGTTGAAAACCCTGCAAAAGAACCTCTGCCAGGATATAAAGAAGCGCTTCCTATGGTGTTTTCAGGGTTGTACCCTGTCGATAATGAAGACTATCATGAGCTAAAAGAAGCTCTGGAAAAACTCAAACTAAGTGACAGCAGTATTACCTTTGAACCTGAAACATCATCTGCTTTGGGTTTTGGTTTCCGTTGCGGGTTTTTGGGTATGTTACATATGGAAATCGCACAGGAAAGACTTGAAAGGGAATATGATCTTTCTATCGTCACAACGGCGCCGTCAGTTATTTATAAGGTTCACAAAACAAACGGTGAAGTTATTGAAATCGATAACCCTGCAAATCTTCCGGGTGCACAGTACAGAGATTATATCGAAGAGCCTTATGTAAAAGTTTCTATTATTACACCGAACGAATTTGTCGGAACTCTGATGGATCTTTCACAGACAAAACGCGGTATTTTTATAAATATGCACTATATTGATAAAGTCCGTCAGGAATTGGTTTACCACATCCCGTTGTCGGAAGTTATTACAGATTTTTATGATCAGCTTAAATCACGTTCAAAAGGTTATGCAAGTCTTGATTACGAATTTGCGGAATATAAACGTTCTAAACTTGTTAAGCTTGATGTTATGCTTGCAGGTGAAGTAGTTGATGCGCTTTCCGTAATCTGCCACGAGGATAACGCATTTTACGTTGGTCAAAAATTAACCGAAAAATTAAAAACAATTATTCCGAGACAGATGTTTGAAGTCCCTATTCAGGCTGCAATCGGCGGAAGAGTTATTGCAAGAACAAACATCAAGGCACTCAGAAAAAGTGTGCTTGATAAGTGCTATGGTGGTGATATTACTCGTAAACGTAAATTGCTTGAAAAACAAAAACGCGGTAAAAAACGTATGAAAGCAGTAGGTAAGGTGGAAGTTCCACAAGAAGCATTTATGGCTGTTTTGAGCCTCAACGAAGAGTAGGGGTAAATATATTTAGTTTCACCGGACTGCCTCGAAAATCAAAGATTTTCTAGCAGTGACAAATACTTGCCGCAATATTGTATATAGTTACCTATGTTTATTTTTGAACGTCCTGTTTTGTTTCTTCAGGGGGTACGTTTTTGTCGTTTACTTTTTCCTGGGTTGTGTTTCCACTATCATTTGCCCCATTATTTACCTCATTATTATTATTTACCCCTTCGGTTTTTTCTTTTATTTCTTCTTGTTTATCTTTTCTATTTGACCCTTTATTTACCCCCTTATTTACCCCTTTAGCTTTTTGCTGTTTGGCTTTCAGTTCTTCCTGTTGTTTTTGGATAAGTTCGTTGCGTTCTTTATTGAACTTTTCGTAATCTATATCCTGTCCGTTATCTATTGTATTAACATCAATATTCAAGGTATCATCTCCGCCTTGTGATGTTACACCTTTATGTTTACTCTTTTTATATGCTTTGAGTTTTTGTCTGTATTCGGTTTTCAGCAGTCTGAGCTTATATCTGTAAACTTTTTTGTGCGCCCTTTGTTTTTGTTTGAGCTCTTTTTTCATTCTTTTGACTTGTTTTTTTTCAAGTTTTTCGTGTCTTTCAGCTTCAAACTCGATTAAATCTCTGTCCTCATAGCTGTCAAATACAAGTTTAAATCCAACAGTGCTGACGTCTTGTTTTGTCCCCTGCAAATCTATGAGTTCACACTTTTCTCCGTTAATATCTGCTGCCCAGGTCCCGAGGAAGGCAGGCATGTCGCCTGTGTATGCGTAGGCACAAACGATAATTCTTTCCTGATTATTTTTATCGAACCCGAGAGGATAGACATCCCATCTTTGTTCTTCTAAATTTACCCCGGTGACGTTGTGCCAATATTTGATAATAGCTTCTCTGATTTCAGGTAATTCCCAGGATCTGTCAGATGCAAAATCATGAACCCATACATTTGTTTTCCAGATACCGTCGTGGTTCCAGCCGATTTTTTCTTTTGCAACTATGTATCTGTTATCCTCAGAAAAATCAATAGGTGTAATGGTTCTGAACGCACCTTCGGTTGAGATATCGTTATCTGTTTCAAAAATAGGTTTATCAATTTTTCTTGCCACATTGGCTTTTTTTACTCTTTCAATTTTTGTAAGTTTATCATCAAGCGGAATAACAAAAACGGCGCAGGAAGTGCAATTAGTATCGGCAATATAATATACGCTCGGATAAACAAGCATAGTAAAATCGCCTGATACAATACCCTGTGCGTTTATTTGTCTGTCAAAATTCAGTTTTCTCGGGATATTTAACTCAGGTGAGCCGGGTGGATTGTTGTATCTTACAAGTTTATAAGTCGGCTGGGGTACATATTTCATGTTACTCGGAAGAAGTCGCTGGGCATCACCAATTTCAAGCTCCATTCGGGGCACACCTCTTGATTCTTTTTCGTAATCTTCCGTCAGCATATAGCCTGACTTAGGCATATCAGTTTTTTCGTATTCTTCTTTAAGTTCTTTTTTTTGGGCTTGATACTGGTATTTGAATTGTCTTATAACCGGGTCGCGCTGTTTAAATATAATAGGCTTCATCTCATCACAGACAAGTCTGATTGATACAAATAAACTTGCAAATATTATAACCCAAAACATTCTATACCAAGCCCTTTGTTAATGCCGTATTAGTGGCCTTTGCCCTTGTTTCGGCAGATAGTTTTTGTAATACGCTGTGAACGTGCGCTTTTGCAGTATATGGCGAAATGGTTAATTCTTCTGCAATTTGGGCATTTGTCATACCTTCAACGATAAGTGCCAAAACCTCCATCTCACGTTCGGTAAGTCCAAACATTTCTTTGCCTGCCTGATAATTTATTCCTGTTGTCTGGGCAGGTTGTTTAGGGCTGTTTTGGATATTAGACAATACAATTTTAGCAATAGCGGGGTCAAGCCAGGCAACGCCTTCGCTTACCGAACGGATTGCGGTGCATATTTGTTCTTTTGATGCTCCTTTTGTAACATATCCGTCTGCACCTGCTTTGAACGCCTCAAAAACATCTTCTTCTTTTTCTCTTGAGGTGAAAATAAGAACTTTACAGTCAGGGTTAAAGGTTTTAATCTGTCGGGTTGCTTCTATCCCGTCAATAATCGGAAGGCCGATATCCATAAGAATAACATCAGGCAGGAGCTCTCTTGCTAAATCTACCCCCATCTGACCGTTTTCAGCCTGACCGACAAGCTCAATCTTGTCTGCCTGTTCAAGCATTATTGATAACCCTAAACGTTCTAATTCATGATCTTCTACTAATAAAGTTTTTATCATACATATACCCTATTTATTCACTATAATAATTTTTTCGTCTTTTTCACTATTTACAATAACATCAGTAAGAAGGAAGGAAAATTCGCTGCCCTTGTTCAGTTTACTTTCAACCCAGATTTTGCCGTTGTGAGATTCGACAATTTGTCTTGAAAGGTAGAGTCCTAAACCTGTTCCCGTTGAACGTTTTTTGCTTGTTCCCTGAGAAAATCTTTTGAACAGGCTTGGGATATCTTCCTGCGGAATACCGTTTCCGTTATCCTGAACGGTAAATAATAAGTCGTCGTTCTGAGCTTTAACCGTTACGGTTACTTTACCGTTATTGTTTGTATAATTTATTGCGTTTCCGCAAAGATTACAGATTACACGTCTTATTTCCGAGCGGTCTGCGTGTACTTTTGTTTCCTCAGGAAGTTCATAAACCACATCAAATTCTATCTTTTTTGTTTCCGCAAGCGGTTTTAATTCCGCATAGGTCTGATCAACAAGAGATTTGAAGCAGAAGTCGGTTTTGCAAAGGTTAAGTTTGGATGCATCATATTTATAAACCTCTAACAGTGCATTAACCAGACCGAGCAAATCTTCGTTACTCTTCTTCATTGTGGATAAGAGAACCTGTTGTTTTTCGGTTATTTCCCCTAAGGAACCGTCAAGAAAGAATTTCAAAGACTGAATTGCCGCTAAAAGAGGGGTTCTTAAATCGTGTGTTAAGGTCGCAATAAAATCATCTCTTAACTTGTCAGCCTCTTTTTGTTCGGTTACGTTTCTGATTACCCCTACAAATTTTCTCATAATGCTGTCTTCCGATATGCAGGCAAAACTTATTTCTATAGGGATTTCCTGTTCACTTAAGGAATTAAATACAGAGCAATCTCTTATGAAAAATTCGCTGTCTTCCGATTTGAATAATTCCGAGATACTCTCTTTTGAAGAATGGATAATTTCGTTTAAATTTTGTTTAATTATATGTTTTGAGGATAAACCTAGTAAATTTTCGCACGCCTGGTTTACCTGTTCAATGCTTCCTGTTTCGTCGGTTAAGATAATGCCGTCAGCACAATTAGAGAAGATACCCTGTAATTTTGCGTTCGATTCCGACAAATCTGCAGTTCTTTCTGCAACAATTTTTTCGAGGTTTTGGGAATAGTCCTCAAGTTTTGCGTTGGCGATTTCCAGTTCTTTGATTTTTTCTCTGAGCTGGCTGAGTAAGTAACTGCGTTCTATACCGTTTTTGATACTCAGAAGGATGTCATCATTATTTTCCCAGGGTTTTGTTATGTATTTATATAGTCCGACTTCGTTTATTGCTCTTATTGCGTTTTCTTTATCAGCGTAGCCGGTAAGCAATATTTTACTGACTTCAGGGTAGAGGTCGTTTGCTTTGGACAGGAATTCAAGCCCGTTCATCTCGGGCATAACAAAATCTGAGATTATTAAATCAGGCGGGCTGTCTTTAATAAATTCCAACGCAAGCCTAGGGTCCGTAAAGAACTCAGCATTGGAAAAATCTTCCAAATATAGTAGTGTTTTTAGTGTCGATATGAGTGTTTCATCATCATCAACTACGACAATCTTCCCATCCTTCATACTATAATTGTATCGTAATGCCCAAACCTTGACAAATACGTAACAGAAACGTAATAAATTTGTTTACGCTATAATATATTTATGGATCAGATTATTATAAAAACACCTGCAAAACTGAATTTAACTTTAGAGGTTTTGAATAAAAGAGAGGACGGGTTTCATAATATTCAAAGTATTATGCAGCTTATCGATTTGTATGACTATATAACGATTACAACTCAGGAAAGTGATGAACGTGAAATTATTTTATCGGGAACAAGTGATGAAATTCCGTACAACGAAAAAAATCTGGCATATAAGGCTGCCGAATTATTTTTTGGTTTCCTCTCAAGCTATGAAGATTCATATTTTACGGAACAGCAGTTCAGGGTTAATATCCATATAGAAAAAAATATTCCTGTTGCTGCAGGTCTTGCAGGCGGAAGTACCAATGCCGCAGGAACGTTGTGGGGGCTGAACAGAATTTTTGATGACGTTATCCCTAATTCAAAACTGCACGAATTGTGCGGGGAACTCGGCTCTGATCTGAATGTGTGTCTTGAAGGGGGCTGTCTTTTGGCGACTTCAAGAGGGGAAGTTATTAAAAAACTTCCGTTCAGAGATTATAATGTTTCGCTTATAAAACCGGTTAATCTGGGCATAAGTGCAAAAGAGGCTTACACAAAATATTCGGAAATGGAAAATAAACCAAACTACGATTACACTCATAAAATGCTTGATGCAATTATGATAGGAACAGATTTAAGGCAGTTCTTATATAACGATTTGGAAACGGCTGTTTTTGATGATTACGAAGAACTTCAGAAAATAAAAAAAGTTTACCCTAATTCAATAATGTCAGGCTCAGGCTCGACCTATTTTATGCTTAATGAAAAGTTTGAAGAAGCAGAAGGATTCTGGGTTAAAAACGGACTGAGATTTATTTCAGACGGTGTCAGCGAAGCATAATAAGCGTAATAATTGGTCTGAAATATTATTCTATTTACCCCTTAAATTCTTTATGTTATAATTAGAAAAAATCAAGGAGAGTAATATGAAAGATATTTTGAGTGTAAGCGATTACAATAAGATTATAAACTATGTACCTACAGTTATTGAATCATCTTCAAGAGGCGAAAAGTCTTTTGATATTTTTTCAAGATTACTGAGAGAAAGAATTATCTTTTTAGGTACTGCTATTGATGATGATGTTGCAAACTCAATCGTTGCTCAATTATTACTTCTTGACAGTGAAAACCCTGAAAAAGATATTATGTTATATATCAACAGCCCGGGGGGCGTTATTACCGCAGGTATGGCTATTTATGATACGATGAATCTTATTAAAGCAGATGTTCAGACTATCTGTCTTGGTGAAGCTGCAAGTATGGGTTCATTCTTGTTATCATCAGGTACAAAAGGTAAGAGAATGGCATTACCAAGTGCAAGAATTATGATTCACCAACCTTTAGGCGGTGCGCAGGGTCAGGCTACGGATATCGAACTTGAAGCAAAAGAAATCTTAAGAATGAAAGATATGCTCACAGGTATCTTAGCTGAAAACTCCGGACAAGATGTTGAAAAAGTTAAAAAAGACTGTGAACGTGACTACTATATGTCTGCAGAAGAAGCCGTAAAATACGGACTTATCGATAAGGTTATTACTGCAGAAGAACTCAAAAACGAAGGTTAAACCGTTCAGTTAAAGACCTATCCTTTTCCCGTCCTCTACCGGTGTGGTTGTCGGGTTGATGCCGTACTGTGTATGCAGGGTGTGGGTTAAAGTAGGGTTCAGCATTACGGGGGTACATTTGCTCAGAAAGATGTTGTTCATCCCCAGACGTTTCATATTCAGTAAGTTTGAAATGGTGTGTTTGTTGCATTTCGCAAGGAACAAGGAAACATTTATTTTATTCTTTTCCGTATAAGGTTTAAGTCTGTCCCATATTTTAAAAATTATGTAAAAATCAGGAACAGAGTTTATGTTTATAAAATTTTCTGCAGAATGTTCAGCAGAGAGTGATATTACAAGGGTATCCTTTTTTGTATATCTTAAAAGATGGTTAAAATAATTTTTCTGTTCCTGGGTATGTTCTTCCGAACCTATGATTATAATATTTTTGTAATTTTTTATGTTTTTAATTATAGAGTCAAGAATTTTTCCCAGATCAAAATCGGAACAGCCGATTTTAATACTTTCTCTTTCCCGTCCGTGTTTAAACCCTCTTGCAGCCAGTGCCGAATTTATTAATTGGGTATAATCGTCATCTTTGACCTGTATTACTCCCTGTGGTACAAAATTATCCGTTGTGAATAATCTGCCCCGATAGAGATATTCAATATTTTCAAGAGAGTGTTTTGCTATCAAAATTGCGCCCGGGAAGGTTGCAAAATCGAGCAGGCAGTTTTCTATCCCTTTGCCAAACTGACCTTTAAGGTGCGGGTATTCTCTGAACTTAGGATAAGTATAGGCGGTAATCATATCTCCGTGGGTGTAGATATCTATGTTTTTTCCTGAAGATGCATCAAGAATTTTTTTTAGTTCCTGAATATTTGTTCCCGCAACGAGAATGGCTTTATTCGGATATGTTGTATAGGATACTTCTGCCTTTTCCTGATTCCCGAATCTTTCCGTTCTGGCGTCGTGTAATTTTTTATAAAGAATATAATCTGTTTTGACGGCGTTATCTATTTTTTTTGTTAAAATTTTGGCGGAAATTTCGGGATAGTTTATTGTGTTCAAAAGATGTAAAATCTCTGTATATCCGCATTCGTCGTTGAGGTCATAACTTTTTAATTCTACAAGATTTATACAAATACTTTTCAGGATAAGAAAAATAATTTCGTATAAATTTCGTTTTTCTTCCGAAACAGATTTTAATTTTTTCGTAAACTCTTTTTCCCCAAGTTGAATTAAATCTGTGATATTATCTTTTTTGTTTAGTTTTATATTTGTTTTTATAAGTTTTGGGGTAATATTACGTTCTCTGCAGATACGTTCGTAGGTTTCAACAGATTCAATAATAATGGTTTTCAGGTTTATCAGGGTTTGATAAAATTGTTTGTTCCCTGTTTCGAGATTAGACATAAGACCTGAAAGAGTATTGAGAATAATATCTTCGGTAGAATTATTTTTTACCCCTAAATGTTTCAGCTGAAGAGTATAAAAAGCAAGTTGTTTTAAATACATGACAAGAACTTCCCGAAGAGATGATGTTCTCGGGTTAATAGAGCAGATCCCTTTTGAGATACAGCTGTCATATTGATAGTCTTCGTGATAACTATAAAACATAGATTAATTATCAACATTATTGATAAAATAAAAATCAGTAATCAGGGTAAGTAAAACGGTTAATATTTAAAACTGTTTTGCAAAATTTATTACTTCTCTCGTAAAATTACCCACAGCCTGAAGGGCATGAGCGGTTCTCGGATGTACAATAGCGAAAGCACTTTCAGGAACGTGATGTTCGCCCAGCAAAATCTTTTGTCGGGTGGTTGCCATAAATGTCGGAGGCATCGGTATTTTGTTTTTGAAATTTGCTTTGTACATACTTAACCTTTATCTAATTTCATATATATAAAACATTGTTTTGAAAAAATTTGCTACCTGGAAATTATCTATTAAAAAAACCACCCGTTACAGGTGGTTTTTAAATTTTATACTGACAGGATAAAGCCGCCTCTGTCTGCATTTTTGAGCTTATCGCCGTCTATTTTTGCTCTGAGATTTTTGATGTATTTATAGATATAATCTCTTGGTAAATCTAATAATACAGCCAAATCCTTCGCATAAACCGTTGTGTTTCTGTGTTCTAACAGATAATCAAATACAATTTGTTCTCTGTCGGTTAAGTTCTTTTTAAGAACAATATCTACTTCTTCGCGCAGACTGTCTTCAGGAATAATTGGTTTCTTTTCCTCTACAACAGGTGCTGCTTTTTTTGCAACAGGTTCAATAATTTTTCTTGGTTCAACAGGTTTTTCCTGTTTCTTTGTATCTGTTGCAGGTGCCTTAAATGAGAACGGTGTATGTGATAACTGACGTTCTCTTTCAAATGCACGTTCTGCTATTTTTGATAATTTGCTGTTTGTATCTTGTTTTGAATTAGCTGTTGTGCTGGAAACGGACTCTCCGCTGTAAATAATATCAATCAAATCATTAGTAGGTCTGGATTCTGCAACTTCCTTACCCAATCTTGCAGCGAATTCTTCTAAAGTTATTTTCTCCAGTGAACTTCTCCATTGTTTTATCTCTTCTTTGCTTAAAAATTCAGCCATTCGGAATCTCCTATTCTCATCCCTAATTTATCCTTTTGATTTATGACATTATATAATGTAGCATAAAACAAATCATTTAAAACAAATTGTTTCAACATGTAAAAATTTATTTTTAAATTTTACAAAAATTAACTCATATCTTGACGAAAAAGCTTATTTGTTGCTGTAAAAGATGCTTTTGCCGTGGCTGTCCAGACCGCCTGTCGGGATTAATTTATTTTCTTTTGCATAATTCCCCATATTGTCGAGCCATTGACCGCTTCTTGATAAGTCGCCAAAATACGGATAATATATTTCTGCGCCAAGCGCTCTGTCTCCGCCTTTTTCCTTAAACATTCTGAAGATATCTGACATTGCTCTGTGGCTGTTTTCAGGGTATTTCAGACGTTCCCCGATATTTGTACAGGCAGGGTGCGCAATAGTCATATAACCGCTTTCCTGATTTTTAATTATATTTATTGCATCTTCTAAATCAACATAGGCAGGTGCTAAATCCATCTTTGAACCTGCATCTGTTGTTATTCCTTTTACTCTGCCGAGTATTGCATTTGTCTTATCAGTCACAACAAGTCGTTTTCCCGCCTCTTCTTCAGATATTCCGAGAGTATCTGCGGTGTATTTTTTCAGACCGCCGTAATATTTATTGAACCCCAGTTCAGCAGAAGTATTAATATATTTATCAAAAATTTCTTCCGAATTAATTTCTTTTACTCCTGCTTTTTCAAAAGCTTCGCTTACCCCTTTGTTCTTCTGAATACATTCGGATAATAAAGTTTTGTAGGTTACGTAATCTTGAATTGAATAATCAGTATTTATAACCCCGTGTCTCAGGCTAGGGAAAAGTCTTTGTGCCTCTTCGCCTGAAAGTTGTTCCGATAATTCGGTATCGTATTCGGCTACACCCTGTTTACATTTTTCCATTAAATCTTTAGCAAGATTTTTTCGTGCAGCCTTCTTTGTTTCAAAAAATTGGTTCAGTTTTTCATCAAAAGGATTCAGAACATTTACAATAATATGCTGATCAACCGGTTTTTTAAGTTCGTCACCTAACATTCTGTTTTCGACCGACATTTCACAGCCTAAAACTACACGCAGATTTTTGTATCTTTCAGGTTCTTCCGAGATTATCCTTGCTGCCTCTTTACACCCTTCAAGAGTGTCGTGGTCAGTGATTGCAATAGTAAACGGTGCGTGTTTGACTTTTGCATCAGGATTAGTTTTAAGCGATTCCGCCACTTCATCCGCATATTTTGCGCTCTTTGCCAAAAGTTCTCTTACGGACATAGTTCCGTCTGAGTGAATTGTGTGCATGTGCATTGTTGCCCTGAAGGTTTTATTCGGTGCACCCTCAAGTTCGTATCCGTCTTTGAAAGCTGTATTAAGTGTTTTGCCCGGGGTGTAGTGAATCGGTGAATCACTAAATTCCGTAAGAATACTTTTGTATTCCTGCGGCCCGATAATCGGCCTTAAGTTTGCAACACTTTCCTCGGTTGCGCCTGCACCGAGAATGGCTTTTCTGTAACCTATATCTTCAGGAAAAGCTCTCATCTGTTCTTTGAAAATATCCGTTATTGAATTGGTTATATTATTAATAGACTTTTTATTAATTTTATTTTTGCAAGCAAGAGTTCCCCAAATAGCAGCACCGACAGCAACAGCTCCGACTGCGCATCCTGCGATTATTTCCGTATTGCTCCATTTTTTTTCATTTTTTTGAGCGGCTTGCAGGTTGCCTGTCTGAATTGTTGATATGGTTTTTGGTGTTATCGGGTTTACTTTTGCCATTTTTACCTCATCATTACCTTTAACAACGGTTCAAACAAATCTTGTCCGGGTTTGCTGAAATACTGCGGAAATTCTTTTGAGAATTCCCTGTTATTTGCACACGCCGATTTAATAAGTGTTTTTACAAAACGATACTGTTTGCCCAAATCCCAGGTCGGAAATTCGTTGTGCAGATTATCTCTTGATAATCTTTTCGGTTTTCTGTCCTTGTGCGCTTTAAGAGCCTGAAGCTGAGACAGATTAACCAGCCTGAATGTATCACTTCGTTCAAGTCGTTGATTACCCAGACTGCCAAATTTATCGAAGGTAACACCTTCTCTCATTGCTTCAAGTGTAAAACCTAAGTTTCTTATGTTTTCCCTTGAGGGGCTGAGTATATCAACATAATTATTATTTCTTTTTGGAAATTCTTCACATAATCTTACATAATAAGGGTTTGCCGCGATATAGTCTGTTGTATATTTCCCCATCATATCTTCTTGTTTTGCTATTATTTGAGGGCTTACACCGACTCTTTTTCTCATTTCTGCATATTCAACAAGCCAATTAATCTGGTTTTCCGTATAAACCTGCGGGAACGCAGCCATATCATGGTTATAGCTTAAAATACGCTGGTCAGTATTTTTCCAGATTCCGCCCCGGAATTTGTTAACAGCATCGATATCTCCGTCATTGTATCCTGCGCCTTTGATGATAACATACGCTTTATCAAGGTCGCTCCCAGGAAAGGCCTTTCCTCTGCCTACCGAGCATACCCCGTCATATCCTGCTTGTAATACTTTGAACTTTGGTTCATAAAGTTCCCTGCTTGTATAGTCAACTGCATATACAAATTCTCTTTTAATTCGTTCCGATACTTTCTCTAAATTAGGGAAACCCGTGACCTTTTCATAATATTCTATAAACTTTTTTTGTTCTTCAGGTTTTGTTACTCTGTCTAAAAATTCAAGATTTTTTTCTCTTATCTTGTTACAGTTGGCGAAATCTCTTGAGTCCTCTCCGATATCAAGATAATTCCCGCATGCCAGTTTTTCATATAATTTTATTGCATCGTCCGCGCTGATACTCCCCGCTCCGGGAACCCCAACACTATAAGGCCTCAATTCCCAAGGTTTTCCTCTGAAGGATACGTTTGATTGAGAGGACGGTTTTACCGGACTGCTTACTTTTGAAGAATTAGCAGGGTAAAAATTGTTGTGTATGTAATAATTATTTGTTTGAATTTTCATCAGGACGCACACAATACCTTCCGGATACAGTATAAATATACTCTACTCACGAATTTTTTTGTTGTGAAAATGAAAATATTTTTACAATTCTTAAATGTTTTATATTCTATAATTATCTTATGGAGAAGTTTGAGTTATTTAACAAGTTTAATATTCCAGTATTTGTTATTGATAATGAAACTCTTGAAGTGAAATATAATAACAATGCGTTTAAACGTATTTTCCCCGATTTCACAACGCTGAAGAAGTTTTCACATAAACTTAACTGGGATATCTGCCCTCTTGATGCAAGTGAATGGGAAACTCATTCCCCAATAATTCAGGCAATAAGATCTGATGAAAGTTTTGTCACGCACGTAAGTTATCAGGATAAAAATGATTACAAATACTATGACATCAACGCTATCAAAAGAGGCGGGGGTAAAAGTAAGAATAAATATACTGTCATATTTTTTGTAGATGTGACAGCAGATGTACAATATCAAAAATTGCTTGAAGAAAAACAGGCTGTTGATAAAAAATGTCAAATGCTCGATGAAGATATAAAAAGCTTAGAGTCCATAAAAGATAAAGCCCAAATTCAGGCACTCAAAATGGCTCTGATAAACAAAATCTCAAATATTATGAGAGAATCTATTGACCTTGACTCAATAATTATGCCTACCCTGAAAGAATTATCAACCATATTTAACGCATTCAGGGCATATTTTGCGGCATACAACATAAATAACAATTTATTCAAAATTCTTCAGACACTCGATGAAGAAGAAAAAGGCATGCCTATAATGTTTGACAGTAATGTTATAAGCGAAATAAACAAAAATAAAATATCTCATACCCCTTGTATGAAAGACTTTCTGACCGCCAAATCTTTTAAAAATATCAGTCAGAGAATAGTCCTTCCTATCTATCACATGAAAGAATTGCTAGGTGTTGTTGTCCTTGTTTCAAGACAAAAAAGAGAATTAAACGAAAAACTTGATATTCTGGAAAACATTTCCTCTCAGCTCGGAACCGCTATTGTTCATGCAAAATTGTATAAAAAGAATCTTGAAACGGTTGAAGAACTGAAAAAAACCCTGCAGGAATTGAACGAAACACAACTCCAGCTTATTAACTCGGAAAAAATGGCATCACTCGGTCAGTTGATAGCAGGGGTCGCTCACGAAATAAATACACCTGTCGCTGCAATAAAAGCGAACAACGAAATTATTACAAAACTGATTTCAAAAATAGATGACGAAAAACTGAAGAATCTGTTTAACGATATCAACTCTACCGACAGAGAAGCTATTCAGCGTATAAACAAACTTGTTATATCTCTGAAGAAATTTGTAAGACTTGATGAGGCCGAACTTCAGGATGCTGATATAAACAAAGAACTTGATTTAACTCTGGATCTTATCAGGCATGAAACAAAACACAGAATTAAAATTGAAAAGCAATACGGTGATATCCCTATGGTTAAATGTTACCCGAATATGCTGAATCAGGTATTCATGAACATACTTGTAAATGCTTGCCAGGCAATAGATGATGAAGGTACTATCACCATAAAAACAGAGTTCAAAAATAAAAATCTGACAATATCCATCAGTGATACCGGCAGAGGAATAAAAGATACAAAGAAAATATTTGAAGCAGGATACACAACAAAAGGTGTCGGTGTGGGTACCGGTTTGGGACTTGCAATTTCATCTAAAATAATTGCAAAGCATGAAGGAAAAATTAAAGTTGAAAGCGAACTGGGCAAAGGAAGTAAATTTATTATTACTATCCCTGGTGGGTAATAAATAGCGGAATGTTATCAATTGTAAAATCAAGCTATACCAACGTTTTCAGCCAATTTTCGGTAAAATTCGTTGATTATATCATAAAAATTAATTAATAGTATGGTTATTTTAAAAAAAATATAGTATATTACTAATACCGATTAAGTGTAATTTTTACCCTTAAAAACGGTGGTAACTAGAAAATATATAAAGGCATTTTAACAAAAGTACATAATCAACAAAAAAAAGGCAAATATTCAAAACAAAATGTTTTTATATAGAAGTAAGTGTGAATTATTTAATATTGTATGTCGGAGGTTATCTAAATGACAATATCTGTGATTGGAAAGAAAAAACAAGTAAAGAAATCTTTTGAAGAACTGTTAACAGACTTAAGAACCAGCAATTCTGAAAAAGTCAGATACAATGCAGCTCGTGTTTTAGGTGAAATGGGCGATTCTGCAGCGGTTGAACCGTTAATTGATGTTTTAAGAAATGATAAAAACGGTTCTGTTCGTTTATATGCAGCAAGAGCTTTAGGCGAGTTAGGTGATTCAAAAGCTACAGAATATTTAATCGAATCTTTAAGAGAAGACAGAAACGTTGACGTTAGAGTTCGTGCAGCACGTGCTTTAGGTCGTTTGGGCGGTAAAATTGTTGTTGAACCGCTTGTTGAAGCTCTTAATGATGAAAACCCTCAGGTTTGTATCACTGCAACTGATGCTTTAATCGAAATTGGTGATGTTGCTACTGATGCTTTGATGGGTTCTTTAGATCACGAAAAAGTTAACGTTCGCTGCGATGCTACAAGAGCATTGGGTGAAATCGGTAACAAAAAAGCTGTTGATAAGATCATCAACATGTTGTATGACGAATGGGTTAACGTCAGAATATATGCAGTAACTTCTTTAGGTAAGCTGAACGATACAAAAGCAGTTCCGGCTTTAATCGAAGTTATGAAGAACGAAAAAGAAAATGAATTAGTCAGAGCGGGTGCAGCTGCTGCTTTAGGTGTACTTCGTGACCAAAGAGCGTTGCTTCCTTTGAGAGAATTAATCATGGCTGCTGAAGAATTAGGCGAATTAGAAGATACAGCTCTTAAATCTTTCAAAAAGATTATGGCTGCTAATTGGCAATCAATTCCTGGAGCTACTGCTCAAAAGAAACCTGCTACTGTTTAATAATATGAACAGATCACAGATAGGATTTTAATAATTCACATTTAAAGCGGATATAAATTATCCGCTTTTTATTTTGTCTTCTCTTTACTATATTTGTCTATTACCCGAACCATTTTATCTGATGAAAAATCAAGGTTTGAACTCACGTGATGAACTGCGTAAAAAGTCGGATCAAAAAGAGGATCTCTCAGCTTTAACGTATTTGAAACAGTGGTTGATATAAAGCCAAGCAGTTTTCCGAACCAAAACGGTAAAGTGACAGTCTTAAACTTTTTATCCGGAAAATATTTCTTCCCAATCTGTCTGTAATATTCATCAATGGTTGTTTTCTCTGGGTCTATAATAGTTATTGCCTGATTATCAAAATCATCAAACTCACTCACTCCGACAATAGTTTTTGCAACATTTTTAACATTGGCAAGTGGCCATCTGTTCTGACCTTTCCATTTCCCAAAGTGAATGATAAAAGGCGATGATTTCAGAAAATCAATAAATCTGCTTTCCAATGTTTTATCTCCCTCGCCCCAAACTGCGGCAGGTCTTATAATAACATATCTCTTGCCGTTTTCTCTTAACCAATTTTCGGACAAAATCTTGTAATGAGGATACGGATTCTTTGGAAATTCACAAAGAGGACTGTCTTCATCCGCATTATCAAAATCTTTTATCCCGTAAACATCGCTTGAGGATACGTAAACTATTTTCTTCTCGGGAATTTCAGAGAGATATTTTATCGGTTCATAATTTATTTTTTCGTAAGTTTTATATGCCCCGATATCTTTTGCGAGTCCTGCAACGTGCGCAACAACATCAACTTCAAGTCCTAAATTGAGCATAAAATCTTTTGAGGTTACGTCCCCCTGAATTATTTCAACGTTATCAAGTTCTTTCAGTTCCTGAGGAATATTCTTATGTACAAGAGCATAGACAAACCAACCCGAGCTAAGATATTCTTTTACAACATTTAGCCCGATAAATCCGCCCGCACCTGTAACAAGTACAGATTTCATTACTTGATAAGTCCGTATTCTCTGCCGAGTTCAGCAATGATTTCAACTGCTCTGTCGATTTGTTCAAATGTCAAATCTTTCATTGCGCATAATCTTAAACGACATTCTTTTCTTCTGACAGCAGGGTAAGTTACAATATTTACGTAAACCCCTCTTTTTCTCAGTTTGTCATACATTTCAAATAAAATAGGTTCGCTGTAAATCATTACAGGAACAACTGCAGACTGAGAATGACCTATATCAAAACCTTTTTCGGTAAGTTTTTGCTTAAGATAATTAGTCTTTTCCCAAAGTTCTTCACGCCCTGCAGTATCTGTTTCAAGTAATTTATAAACTTCGTTCAGACCGCCTGCAACAGATGCTGGAAGTGCTGTTGAGAAGAAATAACTTCTTGCATAAAGTCTTAAATATTGAATAATTTTTCTTGATGCTGCACAGTATCCGCCAAGTCCGCCCTGACCTTTAGATAACATACTTACGTGTAAATCAATCTTGTCCATTACACCGTAATGTTCTGCAGTGCCGCGGCCTGTAGGTCCTACAATACCTACACCGTGAGCATCATCAACCATTACTCGGCAATGATATTTTTCAGCAAGTTCAACAATCTTGTCAAGATATGCCATATCGCCGTCCATTGAGAATACGCCGTCAGTGATGATTAAGCGACCGGTCTTTTCTTCAGGAAGTCTTGATAAAATTCTTTCTAAATATTTCATATCTCTGTGAGGGAAGATTTTTATGTCCGCACCTGATAATAAACATCCGTCAAAAATTGATGCGTGGTTTGCTGAATCGTTAATGATAACATCATTTTTACCGCACAATGCTGATACTATACCAACGTTTGCACCGTATCCGCTAGGGAAAACAATAGCATCTTCAGTACCGTGAAATTTTGCAATTCTTGCTTCCAGTTCTTTATGAATTTCTGTGATACCTGCATAATTTGATACGGCACCCATACCGTAACCAAATTTTTCTAAAGCCTGTCTTGCACCTTCCATAACCTGCGGATGTGTTGATAAGTTGAGGTATGAATTTGAACCGAGCATTATAACATCATGCACTGATCCGTCTTTTTCTTTTATTTGTGAATCAGGTTGAACCTTGTTCATTGTTACCATACCAAGACCTTCGTTACCTGTGAGAATTCCGCTTGATAATACTTCGTCTAATCTTTCAGTCTTGTCGAATAAATCTTCGTTCTCTAAAGTATCAATAAAATTCTCAAACTTTAGGTTCATAAATTCTTTTTCTTTTACACTAACCATTTCAGCCATTTCAACTCCCCTTAATGTATTACGAAATAACTGTTTCTATTATAACATAAAGGTTTTGATATTGTCTTATCTGTTCTTAAATATTAACAAATAGTTATATTATGCGGAAATATTAGGGTAAATGTTTTTGTCATATAATATATTTATGGCTAAGGTAAAAACAAAATTTGTATGTCAGCAGTGCGGATATGAAACTGCTCGTTATATGGGAAAATGTCCTGAGTGTGGGCAGTGGGATACTTTTGTTGAGGAAATGACCGTTAAGGATGAAAAGGTATCTAAAAATATTATTTTAGACGATACTCAGCCGTTATTAATAAAAGATGTTCATATCGGGGAAGAAATAAGAGTATCAACACATATTTCCGAGTTTGACAGAGTTTTAGGCGGCGGACTTGTTCAAGGTTCTCTTGTTCTGCTTGCCGGGGATCCGGGGATAGGTAAATCTACCCTTCTGCTTCAGGCAGGCGGTGAGTTGTCAAAAACGGGTAAAAAAGTTTTGTATATTTCTGCTGAAGAATCTGCAAGTCAGGTTAAACTTCGTTCAGACAGATTGGGCGTAAATACTGATAACTTATATATATACCCTCAAACAAATTTTGAACTGATAAAAAAACATATATCCGAGCAAAAACCTGATACGGTTATTGTGGACAGTATTCAGGCAATATATTCAGATAATATCCAAAGCTCTGCAGGAAGCGTATCTCAGATAAGAGAGTGCTGTAATGAGCTTATGCATATCGCAAAGAGTGAAAATATTACTATGATAGTCATAGGCCATGTAACAAAAGAAGGTAATATCGCAGGCCCTAAAGTGCTTGAACATATGGTTGATACGGTTATTCAGTTTGAAGGGGATAAGTATAAATCTTACAGAACTCTGCGTGCCGTAAAAAACAGATTTGGTAACACTTCGGAAGTCGGTATTTTTGAGATGGGCGTAAGCGGTTTAATTGAAGTTATTAACCCGTCAGAAATATGTCTGAAAGAGTATAATCAGTCACAGGCATCGGGAAGTGTAATAATTGTAACTAATGAGGGAACACGTCCTATGCTTGTGGAAATTCAGGCACTTGTCGGAACGACTCCGTATCCGAGCCCGCGCAGGGTTACAAACGGGGTAGATTTCAGCAGAGTGTTGCAAATTCTTGCCGTACTTGAAAAAAGAGTAGGGTTGAATTTATCAAAGCAGGATGTTTATGTGAATGTTATAGGCGGAATGGAAATTCAGGAGCCTGCAGCAGACTTGGGTATTGCGCTTGCGGTTGCAACCTGTGCAAGAGATGTTATTGTTGATCCGCATACGGCAATAGTCGGAGAAATCGGGCTTTCCGGTGAAATAAGAGCCGTTAATAATATTGAAAAACGTATAAGAGAGGTTGAAAAGTTAGGGTTCAAAAAAATTATTATTCCTGAAAATAACACTCTTGATGAAAAATTTGATAATATTAAAATAGTAAAAGTTAAAAGAATTTTAGATGCAATTACTGCTTGCATTAGTCAGGATAAATAGCATAGGAGAAGAATTATGATTATAATTATGGAGCCGGGGGCTACCAAAGAACAGATAGACAGAGTTGTTGAACATTTGGAGTCTCTCGATTTTAAAATCAATATAAACTATGGTGAAGTGCTTACGGTTATCGCGGCCATAGGGGATAAACGTCTTGTTCAGCCTCATTCTCTTATGTCTTTTGACGGTGTTCGTGAAATAAAATCTATTCAGGAACCGTTCAAACTTGCAAGCAGAGAATCTCAAAAAGAAGATACCGTTATTGAGTTTCCAAACGGTGTTAAAATTGGTGGAAAAGGCAGACCTGTCATAATTGCAGGGCCTTGCAGTGTTGAAGAAAATATTGACGGGCTTCTGGAAGTGGCACACGCAGCAAAAGAAATGGGTGCGCAATTCCTCAGAGGGGGTGCATTCAAACCGAGAACTTCTCCTTATGATTTCCAGGGACTGGAAGAAAAAGGGCTTCAGTACCTTGCTCAGGCAAGAGAAGAAACAGGTCTTCTTATCGTAACGGAAGTTATGGATACTCTTGATTTGCCGCTTGTATGCGATTATGCGGATATTATCCAGGTCGGTGCAAGAAATATGCAGAACTTCAAAATGCTTAAGGCTATCGGTAAAACTGAAAAACCTGTTATCCTGAAAAGAGGGCCTGCGGCAGGTATAAAAGAATTTTTACTCGCTGCAGAACATATAATGTATAACGGAAACCCTAACGTTATCCTTTGCGAACGTGGGATAAAGGGGTTTGATTCAAGTTATACTCGTAATGTGTTAGATTTAGCCTCTGTCGGTGTAATTAAAAAGTATTCTCACCTGCCTATAATAGTTGACCCTAGTCACGCAACAGGCAGAAGATATCTCATAGAACCTATGGCAAAAGCGGCTATTGTTGCAGGTGCTGACGGCGTTATGATGGAGGTTCATAACAACCCGGATAAAGCGTACTCTGACGGTGCTCAAAGTTTGACAATACCTCAGTTCAGAAAACTGATGAACCATCTGTCTAAGCTGATGGACGTGCTGGAAGCGGAAGATTTGACCGATGATTTAATCAGCACTTATAAGTCATAAACTTATCCCTTGAGTTTTGCGCAGTCTGCTTTTACCTGTCTTAATACGGATCTTGTATCCCCCTTGTTGAGCAGGATAGTTTGTACTGCCGTATTTATAAGTAAATTAATATCTTTTTGGTTATTCTGTTGGTGCAAAACAGGATTAATGTTTCCTATTTGTTTTGCACTGTATTTTCTTGCCCTTGCCATAACGTCTTTGTCTGAATTGTAAAATTCATCTTTAAGTGCATACCTGTTGGTTGAAATAACATTTGTCATTTTTGCAAGCTCAAGCTGATTCTTCTGATTTGTTAAAAACAGGCAGAAATCAAGTGCTTCTTTTTTGTGTTTTGCTCTAACCGGAATTATAAAATTCATTAAAGAAAAATCATTTTGACCGAGTTTTCCGACTATCTGAGGGGCAACCTCTGTGTGTTTATAAACATTTGGTGCGTTATCCTTTATCATTGATAAAAAGTTTGCTCCGCCCTGATACAACACAACGTTTTCGGACATATATTTTTCCAATGCTTCCTGGTGGGTTTGTGTAATGCTTTCTGCAGGAATGAGTTTTTGGATATACAGTTTTTTGTACATATTAAAAACATAAACTCCGTCATCATTATCAAGATTATCCGTTCCGACACCGTATTTGTTGAGAATCTTCAGCATTGTGTCGTTTTCCGTTATTGTCGGGAAATAAGCAAATGCACCTGTTCTTGTTTTTATTGTTTTTGAAATATTTGCCAATTCGTCAAAGGTTTTTGGCAGGTTTTGAACCCCTGATTTACTGAATAAATTTTTATTATAAATCGTAATTGCAGAAGTTGCGTACCAAGGTATTGCATACAATTTCCCCTGATATTTTAAAGACTTAACGACATCCTGATTAAATTCTGATAATTTATCTTCCGGAATTTCTTCTAATGCTCCTTTCTGAGCCAGAATAGCCGAAAAATCAGGGTTAAGATTTACCAAATCAGGCGGGTTATTGCTCAAAATAGATGCGAGTGTTCTTTTTTCGCCCTCTGAAAAAGGTACATCTATCCACTTGATTTTAATATTCGGGTTTTGGGTTTCGTATTCCCTGATAATACCGTTAATATAGTCTGAAAAATTTGCCATCTGAAGAGTCCAGACCACAATTTCGGTACGTTTTTCCGCTTGAGATGTTTTACCCCAGTTTATTCTGAAACCCACAAAAAGTGTTATACAAATAATCAGTAATATTAAGATGCTCTTCTTCATAACAGTCTAATTATATCATAAATCGGTTTACATAAGAAAGAGGCTTAGTGATAAGCCTCTTTCTGTAATATTTTTATTTTCCCTGATTATACTTCTTCTGCTTTTTCAGCAAGCTGTGATTTCAGAGCTTCATTTTCTTCTTTGTATGAAGAAATCAATACCTTAGCAGTTTTTAACTGATCTTCTTTAAGCTGGTTTTTAGTTTTTGAAACCTGAAGACCTTCTTTTACGCCGTATGCTAATGTGCCGAGAACTACACTTCCCAATGCTATTTCAGGAGCATACTTAAGTGCGTTCTTACCGAATTTAGCACCCTTTTCTGCTGCTGTTTTGAAGGCTTGAGATTTTTGAACTTTTGCAGCGGTATCCCCTACAAAAGTCTTAACATTTTCAGGGATAATACGTTTTGCTTTTTCAGATAATTCGCCTGCTGTTTTTGCTAATCCTTCAGGTATCTTAACCTTGCTTGCTATTTCAGTATAAGCTTCTTTAGATTTTTTAATAACAGTATCGGCAATGCTGTTTACCTTCTTGTTTGCTGCAAGTTTGTTAATAGCAGCGGTTGCACCCCAGAAACCTGCCAATGTTGCAACAAGTTCTCCGCCGAAGGACATGCCTTTACCGTTTTTGTTTTCCGGTGTTGCACTTCCTGCTTTAATCTTTTGATTAGCCTTGACTACCAAGGCCGGAACACCGATTAATGCACCCCAGATAGCGCCTTGTTTTGCTGCTGATTTAACACCCTTACCCATTGCTAATGTTGATGCTGCTGCAATGAAAGGTATTGATTTTGTTGCAAAACCTGCTATATCTGATGCTCTTTTATGATCCTTGTGGTGTTTGATACTATTGATTCTGCCCGCAATTTTTGCGACACTTTTATCATCCTTGTTTACAAAAGCCTCTGCTCTTGCTCTCTGGATGTCTGAGTTGTTAATTGATGATATCATGAAATACACTCCTTTTACGCACGTTCGTATATCTATTTTAAATGGTGTGAACCCATTTTTTGTTAATAATAAGCAAAAATTTTACATTTCTTAAACATGTAGCAATTTTGACGGTATCGCATACTTTATATACATGGAAGAAAGGTTACGTGTATGGTTAGTAATGTTAGCGGAAATCCTAATAACTTGTCAGGCATTGGTATTTATTGCAATAACATTGACGTTTCTAAATTGTCAAAAGAAGAACGCGACCGTTATTTGGAAAAAATGCCTAATTGTACGGTTGTAGGACCGGGCGGTGCTTGCTATCCTGCAGGCTATTACATGAACAACTATGCAGGCAACACTGTAAAAAAACGTGTTCAGGTATTAACAGATCGTACGATAGAAGCTCTCGACAAAGGGCTTGAAAGTCAGGATCAGAGTATCAGATTAGATACCGCAAGATCAGTTGTTAAGTTATTCGGTGAAGACGTTACAAGATATAAAGATGAAGGTTTAAATGTTCTTCTAAACAAAATGCTCATCAACCCTTATGATAAGAAGATTCGCAGTTATGCTTTGAATCTGCTTACTACTCAGATGGCTAAAGGTAATGATGAAACTAAGGCTATTTTGGAAGCACTGAAGGAAGACCCTCATACTCTTGACAGACATAAAGGTGATGCCGAATTAGCCTTGATTAAGATGCAGGAAGACGTAACAATTGCAAATGTCCCGACAAACGGGAATAGGGTAATATTATAATGAATATCGGAACAACAGGACAAACAATTTTAAAATACGGAATTAAAGCTGCAGGTGCTTTGGGTATCGGCATGATTGCCTATGATGCTCATAAACATGCAAAGCATAAAGCAAATATTACGGCTAAAAAAGCCAGAGTTGATGCAGGTTTATACTACCTGGATAATGCTATGCACGGCTCAAGTCCGAGTGCTATAAACGATAAATTGAGATGGAAAATTTTTAATTTTGAAACAAGAAATAATTTCAGAGGCATGGTAAATGCGGGTAAAGGCTATGTCAAAGGTTTTGTAGGTATGCTTGCTGATGACATTCTTCCTCTCGGGCTCTCCTTGGCAGCTCTGCTGACAAAAGGTAAGGTCGCTCCGAAAGTTGCAGGTGGTGCGCTCGGTGCATACTCAATCTTTGCGTTTGCCAAGAATATCCTGGGTATAGGCGTTGACCAGGGTTACGGAAATAACAGAATTTAATAACTGAAATTATAAATTTCTGAGAGCGGCAATTTTCATTTCTTTTATGTCAGGGGTTTTGCCTGTCCATAATTGGATGGCTCTGTATGCCTGATAAAGAAGCATATCTAATCCCTCTATTGTGCGTAACCCTTCACGTTGAGCAGATTTTAAAAGTTCTGTTGTTAACGGATTGTACACAATATCATATATTACGGTTGATTTATCAAGCGCTTTTATAACCATATCGCTTAACGGTTTTTCGTCTGCTGCGTAACCCTTCATCCCGA
>JAILHQ010000066.1 GCA_024695725.1 Cyanobacteria bacterium RUI128
GCCGCTTGGATATGAACCTTATATCAAGCATAGTAGAGTGTTTAAAAGAAATTTTGGAAGAAGATAAACAAGCGGAACAACCGCTATTCCTACAAGTGCGTGACGGTTTTATAATGGACATCGCACGAAAGGTTGTTCAGGAAAAGAAAAAGACCTTCCTGATTGGTATCACCGGAGAAAGTGCATCAGGTAAGACAGTCTTCGTAGATAACACAGTCAGCGCTTGCGTCAAGGATGACAGAGAAGGTATTTACACCGTTATTCGTCAGGATGATTATTACAAGGATACTTCAAAAGAGCTTAAAGATGCAGGAAGTTATGAGGAGTTATTTAAAACAGGTTTCAGTTTCGATACACCGGATGTTATAGATTTAAAACTTATGAGAGAACATTTGTTATGTCTTAAAGAAGGCACTGCAATTATTTCTCCTCATTATGATTTTAAAACTTGTGTATCTGATTTGAACGGTGATTTGAAGAAGCCGGCAAAAGTTATTTTGGCAGAAGGTCTTTATGTATTGAACGAAGATGTTCGTGATGTAATGGATGTAAAAGTTTATGTATTTACTCCGTTGAATGTTATCAAGGAACGCTGGTACAGACGCGCTGCTTCCCGTGGTAAAACAGGGGCTGCTGCTGATATGCAGTTTGCTGATGTTAATAATACGGCACAAAGATATATCAGACCAAATTATGAAATTGCTGATTGTATCATTAACGGTATGGTTACTCAGGAATACATTCAGGAAATTACGGAAAAAATTCTTACAAGATTATCTGAAATTTGCTAGGATAAATAAACAATATTTAAAAATAAAGAGGTCATCAGACCTCTTTATTTTTTTGACTGAACTTTGTTTATAAACTGCTCGGCTTGTTCATATTTTTCTGTGGCGCCCTGAGTTTGGTATAAATCTTTTGCTGTTTTCAAATCTGCTATTCCTGCTTTATACTTTTTATCCATAGCATAGGTTAAACCTCTGTTATAAAAAGCATCTGCATGTGTCGGGTTGAGCTTGATTACTTTTGTGTAATCTTTTATTGCATTCTCATATTGTTTTGTTGCTGTGTATAAAAGTCCGCGTTGATAATAGAGATTGCTGTCTTTTGATTTTTTATAAATAGCTTTTGTGTAGTCTTCTATTGCCCCGTTTGTATCGTTGAGCGAATTTCTGAATAAAGCTCTGTCTACATAAGTTTGGGAATCCTGCGTAATATTTATTGCATTTGAGTAGTCTTTTAATGCGTTTTTGTAATCTTTAAAATATTTGTATAATTCTGCGCGTTCCGTATATAAAGTTGCAAAGGCAGGTCTGAGATTAATTGCTTCCGAGTAATCTTCTAAAGCCCCTTTATAATTGTTTTTTGTTATCCTCACTTTTGCCCTGTTATAATATGCAGGGAAACATTGCAGATTTATTTTTATCGCCTGACTGAAATCGTTTGACGCACCGACATAATCTTTTAATTCCGCTTTTGCTTTTCCGCGGAGTACATAAGCGGCATAGTTATTTTTATCGTATTTGAGTGCGACACCATATATTCTGATTGCCTTGTTATAGTCACCTTCTTGAGCATATTCATAGGCGGTCATTGTATAACTTTTTGATATTTCCGTGTATTCGGTTTCATCAGCTGAACAGATATTTTGTGCTAAAAATATTGCAAAACAAAATATAATTATTGCTTTAAAAGTCTTTTTCATATTCCCCCGTTATTTTGATACAACATAGGAAACCCAAGGTTCCATATTGTTCGTTTTCAGAATTTTAAGTCCGTTATTTTTTATTGCTTCCAATACTATATCTTTTTTATTATCCATTATTCCCGATAATGATATAACCCCGTCATCTTTAACAAGTCGTTTCAAATCCGGCATGATTTCGTAAAGTACATTGTGTAAAATATTTGCACAAATAAAATCGAACTTATCATTTACCATATCTGCAGTACCGAGTTCAAATTCACATTTAACCCCGTTTTTTTGAGCATTTTCTTTTGCAACATCAATAACAGTCGGGTCATTATCGCAGCCATAGACATATTCTGCTCCGAATTTCTTTGCAATAATTGATAAGATACCTGAGCCCATTCCGATATCTGCAACTTTTTTCCCTTTGATAAGTTCAGGGTATTGCTCCATCCCAACAACACAGAGTTGAGTGGTTTGGTGAGTACCTGTTCCGAAGGCGCACCCCGGGTCTAAAGAAACTGTAATTTCTGTTTCTTTTGGACTGTATTCCAGCCACGACGGAACGATTACCACTTTATCCGATATATGGGTAACTTCCCAGTTTTCTTTCCATTTCTTTGACCAGTCCTCGTTTTCTTTTTCTAAAAGGGCACAGTCCCAGCTTCCCAGTTCATCTTCAGTAAACCCGTTTCTTAAAAGTTCTTCTCTTTTTGATTTTATAAACTCACAAACATCAATCCCCGTCGGAGTTTCAAGAGAACGCAAAAAGACTTTTAAAGTTCCTCTTGAGGTTTCGGTCATCTCTAAATCTTTGAATTTTTGCTCCTCTAACAGTACCCCTTCGCAGTCAAGGTTCTCAAAGCAAATGTTTGCAACATCATCTTCTATTGCAGGATTAATCTTTATGTATAATTCATAATAATTATTCATACAATTATTATATATAAAAATTGGCTGATAGGAAATTATTTAACGATTTTCTTTAATGCTTTGAGTGAGTCTGACTTAATTGCATTTGAGAAAACAGCCGTATCCTGCATTAAAGGTTGTCTTAATTTGCAAGAATCAACATAAATTGTTTCAGGAACAACTTTGTTTCTGCAAGGTGATAATCTTTCTTCTGATTTATTTGCAACAGAGTTGAGTATAAACCCCATTCCTAAACAAGCTGCACCAAATAAAATTTTGTCTGTTTTCATAATCGTTTCCTCTTTTGTTGGTTTATATTTATTATAAAAACGGACAAAATATTTTTTGCCCGTTTTATGAAAAATTTTTAAGATGATAATCTTTTATATTTACCCCTAGCCTTCGAGGAATTGTCCCATGGTTCTGAACTTGTTGTAGCGTTGATTTCTTAACTCTTCAGCACTCATACCTTCTAAATCCTCAAGTGATTTCAGGATAGCGTCTTTCATGTTTTGGCTCATTTCCGAGTAACATGTGTGAGCGCCGCCGATAGGTTCTTTTATTGCCCCGTCAACAACTCCGAGCTCTGTCAGATCTTCAGAGGTAATCTTAAGAGCTTCCGCAGCATCAGGGAATCTTGCTGCATCTCTCCACAGGATAGATGCACAACCTTCAGGTGAAATAACCGTATAGTATGCGTGTTCAAGCATAAGAACTTTGTTTGCAACTGCCAGCCCTAAAGCACCGCCGCTGCAACCCTCACCTGTAATAATTGCAACAACGGGAACATTCAGTTTTGCCATTTCTCTGAGGTTAACTGCAATAGCTGAACCCTGTCCTGTTTCTTCTGCACTTATCCCCGGATATGCGCCCGGTGTGTCTATCAAAGTAACAATCGGAAGATTGAACTTGTTAGCGTGTTTGAACAATCTCAGAGCCTTTCTGTATCCCTGAGGTTGAGGCATCCCAAAATTATATTCAAGGTTTTCTTTTGTAGATTTACCTTTTTGGGTACCTATTAACATCACCTTTTTATCACCGATTTTTGCAAGTCCGCCGATTATAGCTCTGTCATCAGTCCCTTCTCTGTCGCCGTGCATTTCAATAAACTCGTCACAGATTAATCTTGTGTAGTTTAAGAAATTCGGGCGTTCCTGATGTCTTGCTATCTGAAGCTTTTGGAACGGTTTAAGATTTGAGTACAGTTCCTTTTTGTAGTCATTTGCTTGTTGCTCAAATGTTTCTATTTCTTTATTTAAATCCATTCCTGACTCCGAACTTATTTTTCGTAACTCTTTTATTTTTTCTTGGATTTCTACCAATGGTTTTTCAAATTCTAATACCATCATTGATTATACCTCATGCATAGCCAATATAGACGCTAAGTTCTTTCTTAAATCCGCTCTTTTTGAAACGAGGTCAACCTGACCGTATTTAAGAAGGTATTCAGCTGTTTGGAAATCAGAAGGCAACTTTTGTCTGATAGTCTGTTCGATAACACGACGACCTGCAAACCCTATTCTTGCCCCCTGCTCTGCAATAATGATATCACCTAATGTACCAAAACTTGCGGTAATACCGCCAAAGGTAGGTTCTGTTAACAGGTTGATATATAACAGTCCTGCTTCGTCAAGTCTTGATACGGCACAAGATGTTTTTGCCATTTGCATTAAGCTCAGGGCACTTTCCTGCATTCTTGCTCCGCCTGATGAAGTTATTGCCAGCATCGGTAAACGTCTTTTAATGGCTTCTTCTATTATTCTGGTAACCTTTTCGCCAACAACACTGCCCATAGATCCGCCCATAAAGTCAAAATCCATAATAGCAGTTGCTACTTTGTGTCCTTCAATTGCCGCAATACCTGTTATCACTGCTTCGTCAAGACCTGTTTTTGCTTTTGCCTGTTCAAGTCTGTCAGAATATGACACTGTATCAACAAAATTCAAAGGATCTGTTGGTTTAATTTCCTTGAACAACTCTTCAAATGAATCTTTGTCAAATAGTTGTTGAATTCTTTCTCTTGCGTTTATTCTGAAATGGTAATCACATATTGGACATACCATCATATTTTCTTCAAGTTCTTTTTTTGTAATTTGTGCTTCACAGTGAACGCACTTTGTCCATAATTCCGCTGCAAAGTCATCGGCATCAAGACGGTTTTCCATCTGTCTGCGCTCTAACTGAGCTTCCTTACGCTTTTCGAACCATTCTTGTATTGTCATAAGTTATATTTTAACAGTTAAGAAACTGTCCTCCTATTCCCTAATATATTAAGATTGTACATTTTATTATATTACATAAAGTGTTAAAGTCCATATTTGTTAAGAAATATCTACATAATCTTTATACATTAATTTTCGTAAATTTGTCGGGTAAATACGGCAAAAAAAAATCTTCAGAGGTATTAGAATGGTGTGAAAATTACGTACGTACACAGTATTAAGCAAAGTCCCCTGCTAAATTACAATAGGGGCTCAGGAGTCAGTTGCGGTCAAAGTACTGAAAATAGCCGACTTCCGATTTGTTGTGCTTATACTTATCCGGAAAAGAATGAGAAAGCTGTTTCGTTCACAGGGGCGACGACTTCACCGTTTTTAAAAACGACCTGTAACAGGGTGAAGGAGTTCCATAAACAGTATCGTGAATCTTTAGGTGAGGTATCTTTGGAAAATATCAGGCAGATTGCATCTGATATTGAAAGGGATACAGGTCATACGAAGACAGAAATACTGTTCGCTATGCAGCAACTTACCCAGTTTGCCAACTTAAGGAGTGTCAAGCATATATCCGAAGTTATGCGTAAAAACGACATTTCCTATATCGGAAACGGGGCTTTGGCTCTTGAAGCGCCAAAAATGGGGTACAAGTATGCAAGCGGAAAAGAGCTGCACGATGTTGTACACGATTGTACGGGTTTACATCGTTCCCTGACATATCTTTTGGAACACAAAGGGTTTTGCCCGCTAAGAAAGATTGGGAAAATGAGGACTGCTTATTTTCTTGACGAGCAAAAAGTCGGACAGTTAGAACGTTTAAAGGAAAAAGATGCTGAAAAATTTAAGCATTTTATCAATAACCCTGAGCTGAAATTTTTTACAATATCAAGCTGGGACAGCGGAATAAATTTTGTTGACAGGACAAAAGATTTAGAAACCGAAACGAGAAAACTTTTAAGTTATTCTGATGAAATGGGGCTTCCTGTTGATGAAGCAATTGATGCTCCTTTGATGGAAAGAATAAGGGCTCTCGGTATTTCCCCTAATGTTATTTCAAGAGAGGGTATGCCGACGGAACGATGTGTATACAATCAGATGACTCCTGAAAAAATGACAGAAGCTGAACTATATAATGTTATTGATGCAAATGCTCAGGTAAGGGCAAAAAATCCGGTTAAACTTGTTCAGATAAAAGACGATTCCGTAAATTATCTGGCTAACTATTTTAAGGTGTATACTCCTGAGACGATGTCTTTGAAACTGAAAGAATTGCATACTTCAATCAATGAATATGCAAAAGAACACGGATTTGAAGAAAAAGATATTATCTATTTTGAACCGCACGCCGTTAAGAGTAATGCGTTGATTTCATATATGTACAAAAGGGTTAATAATCTGCCGGAGGACAGGTTTGCCAATGTTCGTGAGATTGTAAACAAGCGTGTAAAATTAGACGGGAAACTTGTTGTATTTGTTGATGATTGTACAATTACCGGGGAAAGTCTTAACAGTGAAATTTCTGCGACAAAACGGGTTTTCAGTAAAAAACAGCCGAAGTTGTATGCCTGTGTCTGCGGAACAACCGCTGCTAAAAACACCTTTTCTTATAAGAATAACAACGAACTGATTATTGCGGACATTATAAATTATATCCCTACCCGACGCAGAAGCTTATCCAGTGAAAGGTTGCGTGGTGCGTTAGGCGGGCCTGATTACGGAAATGGGGAGGCAACTTGTCTTGTGCTTCCTTATATGGCACCTGATAATAATACGGAATTTGCATCTAATATTGCACTTTTGCATAATGTGAACTACAGAACAAGTAACCCTCTGATACCAAGATTGTTCAGAGATCCTCATAAAAATCTGAATGATGACGGGGCCTATGTTTCTATGCGTACCCTCAGGCACGAAGGGGTTAAAAACTATAACCGTATGGTTGATACTATCGCAAGAAAATCAAACACTTTAATCGGGACTTCTCCTGAGGTTTCAGAGCTTGATTTTAAAACAATTAAAGAACAAAACCCGAGAAAGTTATCGGATTATTTTAAATTATCTACCCTTGAAGAACTTATAGAAGAATTTTTAAACCCTAATCTTCTGTAGTAGAGTTTCTTAAAAGTGTTTCAATATCCTGATTCATAAGAGATCTTAAATCACCTTTGAGTTTAAAATATTCTGCAAATTTTGGGGTAGTTGCAACATTAAATGAACGGCCGTTTTTATCTCTTGTTTTTGAAACGAGCCCTTTTTCAACGAGTTCTGCAATATGTTCATACGCGTTTGAACGGTATTCTTTTAAAACAGACTGACGGATAGGGCCTTTTAAGGCAATAACTGTAAGTGTTTTAAGAACGGGTTTTGATAATTCAACAGGGCAAAGTTTTTCAACAATATCCATGTGTTCTTCTTTCACCTGCAGGATATATCCGTTTTCGTCATCAATTTCTAATGCTCCGTCACGGGTTGCATAATCCATAATCAAATCAAGCATTGCTTCTTCAACTGCTTCCAAATCTTCTGTTTCCAGAATTTCTGCAATGTCAGCTATCTGCAATACTCTTGCAGTCGTAAATAATACAGCTTCAACTCTTGATTTTAAACTAGGCACTATTTGTTATACTCCTCAACATCTACATTATCGTGAAGATTAACTACATTATCAATAACTGAGCTAACTTCATCCTGAACGGCATCTTTTACGATAAGTTCGTTTGTAATTTCTTCCGTTGTATCTTCGTCCTCATCCTTGTGTTGGTTTTTGACAACATACAAATCACCGTAGAAGTTATCCTGTTGAATTGTGTAATCACCTTCAACAACAAGGAATAAAAGTGATATGTATGCTGTTACTCTGTCCAACCCCAAAAGGGTGAGTTCGTTTAATTCTATCTTATCCTCGCGGTTCAGAATTTCCGTAAGGTTATTTTTTAATATAGCGGCGCCGATTTTGTAATCTTCTTCGTGAGCAAGATTAACCATATCAGCCGCTGTCAGATGCGCTAAATCGTTTCTTCTTCTTGCATTTTTTGCTCGTTTTTTAGCGTTTTCTATCTCAACTTTTTTATCAAGTTTTGCATAAAATTCTAACTGTCTGACCAAATCTCTCAGGGTTACAACTCTGTTTCTGTTCAGTCTTACACTGGTTCTTCTCTGAAGAACTTCTTCAAAAGAGGCAACATTGTTTGTCGGAACATAGTTTTCATACATTTCGTCATCAGGCATAAACCCGTCATCAAAATCGGCAGCCTGTTCTTCAGGTGGCAGGAATTGCATAGGGTCAAGTCCGTCCAAAATGTCAGACTTCATCTTTAGCAATATTGCTGCATACAATATTACACGGCTTGTATATCTAAGGTTTTGTGCCTTAGACTGGAATATGTGAGCCGAGAACATATCTGCAACTTCTACAATGTCTATCGCCCAAGGGTCAATCTTTCCCTGACGTACCATTGCTACAAGTACGTCTATCCCGTCAAATTCCCCTCTTTCGTTTTTTGTAATCCCTTCAAAATCTAAATAATTTAATGACATTTTTCCTCTTTTACTATCTTTCCTATCTTCCCAAGTTAACTTTTTTTATACAGGAACCTCCTGTTTGTGGTTAGTAACCCCTGATACAAGAGATTTACCCTTTTCTTTTTGGGTTACCCCGATTGATCTGTCAGACACATCAATCATTGGTTTTCTGTGGCTTACTACTACAAACTGTATTTGTTTTGACTGTGTTTGTACCATATCTGCCAACTTATCAATGTTCATTGGGTCCAGTGCAGCATCAATCTCGTCTAAAGCGTAGAACGGTGCAGGGGTGTAGTGCTGAATAGCGAATACCAATGCACTCGCAGCTACTGATTTCTCTCCTCCCGACAGACCTTTGAGTTTTACTTTTGGCTTATCTCCCGGTTTAGCCTCAATATCAAGTCCTCCTGCAAACGGATCTTGTTCGTTTTCAAGTATTAACGAACCTTCCCCTCCGGATAATTTGTGATATATTTCTTTGAAGTTCGCATTGATGTTATCATAAGTTGTCATAAATGCTTCCTTCTTCAACTGTTCATATCCGTTCATTCTGTTCAGGATTTCTTGTCGTTCTTTTGTCAAAGTATCTATTTTTTCTTTTAATTCTTTTTCTCTTTTTGAAACTTCTTCAAACTGAGCAATAGCGTTCATATTAACGGCACCCAAGTCGTCCATTCTCTTAGCGAGTCTTTGAATTTTTGCGTTAAGTTCGTCTATGGACATCTTAACAGGTTCAAGTTTTTCTATTTCAACTCCCGCATCAATTAAATCTTGTCTTGCTACCTCAAGTTGAGGTTCAATCTCTCTGCGGCGTGCTTTAAATGATTCGATTTGTTCCGCTATATCTTCCAGCTCTTTTGCTTTTACTCCCTGTTCGGTTTGTAAATTAACCAGCTGTTCATTTATCTCATCACGTTTTTTAAGTAAATCGCCGAGTTTTTCCTGAATTTCTTTTACCTGAGCTTCGTATTCTTCAAGTTTTTCTTTTTGAGTTGTAATATCTGATTGGAAAAGTTTGATATTCTTTTCAGATTCTTTGATATCCGCTTCTGATTTTTGGATAGCTTCTTTATTATTTTCTATTGCGTTGTTATAGAAAGTTATTTCCATATTGTGAGATTGGATTTCATTTTCATAACCAAGTTTTTTAGAATTTAATCTTGAGATTTCTTCATCTATTCCCTGAGTTAATTCTTTTAGTTTCTGCAGGTCGCTATTGTCTAAAAGATCTTCAATCTCTTTCATTTTTTCCTGAAGTTTCAGAATTTCTTCGCTCAGATTAACATTTTGTTCTTCCAGCTTATCGAGTTCTTTTGTGATTCTTTCAATTTCCGGCTGAGAAAGTTTAATGTATTCCTGGTTTTGGGTATAAGTTGTTTTTGAAGTTTCAAATGTATTAACCAAAGATTTCAGCTCAATATTTGCCTTAGTCGATTCGTTCAAGGCATTAGAATAATCTTCTCTTGCTTTTTGGCGTTTCTCTTCCAAATCTTTTTTCTTTTTGAGGGCAGATTTATATTTTTCTTCCATTTCAGCGAGGCGTTTTTTGAACTTTTCAAGTTCTCCGTCTTCGTCATTTACAGAGAATTTTAGCGTGTTTTGGATTTTACTTCCGCCTGTCATGGCACCTGTTTTTTCGTAAAGTGTGCCTTCAAGGGTAACCATTCTGTATTTACCCTGTAATTTTTTAGCAACACGGTCGGCTTCAACGATAATAGTATCACCTACCGCATAGAAGAAGGCATCAAGGTAAATGTCATCAAAATCGATTAAGTTTATTGCGTAGTCGATGACTCCGTTATCTTTTGGCAGGTTTAAGCTTGTCGGTGCTTTTCTTATTTTACTCATCGGGATACAGGTTACACGACCTGCGCCTGATGAACGAACAATTTCAAACACGGTTGTTGCATCATCAGGGGTATCTACAACAATATGAGCCATTCTTGCCCCAACTGCAACTTCAAGCGCGGTTGCATATTCTTTATCAACATTACCTAATTGATAAAGCGGTGCGTGTACCCCGTCTAAGTGTGCATTTTCTATTGTTTGGATTGCTCTGTTTCCGCTCGATTGTTCTCTTGCATTCTGGTCTGCTTCCAGTCTGAACACTTGGCGTCTTGCTGCCTGAACATCATGTTCTAAATCAGCAATTTCGTTTTCAAGGTTTTCAAGGTCATGAATTGCATTTTGTTGAATGATTTTTGCATCATTCTGTTCTTTTGTCAGCTGTTCTATTTGCAGATTCAAAGAGTCTTTTTTATCGTCAAAGGCAAGCTTTAACTTATCGTAGTTTTCCATACTCTTTTGAGCAGCAGCCACTTTTTCATTAATAGTTTTGAGCTCTGTTTCAAGAGGTATTTGTTTTTTAAATAAAGAATTTTCTTTTTCTTTTAAAGCATCAAATTCTTTTCTCAAATCCTCTCTTTTTTTGACCTGTTGGTTAACATCATCGTTGATACCCATTAAATCTTGCGTTATACGTTCTTTTTCGGCGCGTTGTTTTGAGAGTTCATCTTCAATTACTTTTATATCAAGTTCTCTTGAATGGATATTTTGTTTAGCGATTTCAATTTTTGAAGTATTTTGTTCGATACCGTTATTTGCATTTTCTATTGTTTTCTTTTTGTCCTGAACAGTTTTTTCTTCATAGTTAATAGCATTTTCTTTTCTTGCTATTTCGCCCTTACATTCTTCAACTGTTTTCTGCATATCAATAAGGTTTTGTTCGCCTTTTTCTCTTACGGTTTTTGCAGCTTCTTCATACTGTTCTTTTACGAGTTTAATTCTTTCATCCAAATCTTTTGCTTTTACTTTTTCCTGTTTTTCTTTCTTTTGGAAGTTAAGAATGTTTGTGTGGGCTTGTTCCAGTTTTGTTTTTATATCAAAGAAACGAACGGTATTAACCTGACTTTCGAGTCCGGTTTTTTCGTCCTTAAGTTTTTGATATTTCAGGGCAACTTCTTTTTCTTCTTTTAACTGGTCAAGCCTGGTTTCAACCTCTCCAAGCATAATGTTAGAGTTTTTAACACTGACTTCAACCGCATCAAGTTTATCTTTTGCCTGATTTATCTGTCTTGTCCAGTCGCTTACACCGGCTATTTCGTCAATAATCTTACGGCGTTCATTATCAGTAACGCTGATGATACTTGTGATATCACCTTGCATAACAACATTATAGCTGTTCGGGGTAACGTTATATTTTTCAAGTTCAATCATAACATCAGTGTGGGTTGTAACCTTATCGTTCAGATAATACACACTATTGTAAGTTTTGGTAGTCGGGGATTTTTTTATTTTTCTCGCAATACTTAGTTCTGAGCCGTTTTCACAATCACCAAAGATAACCTTTACATAGGCTTCGTTTCTTTTTGTGTAAATGGATACCAAATCTTCAATTTTTTCGGCACGTAAACTTCTCGCCTGCTGCAAACCTAAAGCGAACAACACTGCATCAATGATGTTGCTCTTTCCTGATCCGTTAGGACCTACGATAGTTGTGAATCCTTTTAGTAAAGGGATATCCACCTTTGTAGCAAACGACTTAAAGTTGTCGATTTCTATTTGTTTGATATACATATAACTTCCCAAAACTACGCTATTTTATAATATAACCCTAAACAAAAAGGCATGTCAAAAATTTTTCGGAAATTTAACATTAAACTTAATAATATTTGATATTCTTTCAGAAATAATTAAATGACTATTGGCAGATGAGTCAGAAGAAAATATGTTTGGAGGTATTATTATTTGGAAATAAAATCTCTAAAAATCATCCGTTTAGATTATGACATGTTGAACAAAATATGAAACAATATCATTGGAATTTAGTATTTACTGAATTTCGGGGAAATTTAAGAGTTGCTACAAGGTTAAAATTGAATAAGATTAATTTGGGGAAATTTAGCATAATTTTTCGTATGCTGCTTTTATCAGGTTTAATAGTCTGTGCTTGCAGCTCTTTTTCCTATGCAGAAGAAGTCCAACCTGTCCAACCGACTATCAAAGAACTTAACCAAACCGTAGGCACTCGTGAATATAACTTTGCTCCTGATGAAAATGTAAATATAGATTCAAACCTTGGAACGACTTATGCAGGCGTATTCTCTGTAAAAGGGCTTGATAAGTCAAGCAACAGTATTCTTTTTAACCAATTTTCAGGTTTTTCTGTGAGTCAGCTCCAGACAACTCTTAATATTTCCAATCTGACAATAAAAGATGCGCTTTCGACCGTTGGTTCGGTCATATATAACACAGCAACCGATGCATCAATTACCCTTAATAATATCAATTTAGAAAGCAACTCATCTCTATCACAAAATGATGTATACGGCGGTGCTATATATTCAAGAGGGAAACTAACCCTCATAAATACGAACCTTACGGGTAACTCTGCAAAGAGTACGGGGGCATCAACAATTGCACGAGGTGGTGCAATATATTCCCGTGGCGATGTTGATTATGTTGCGGACGGTGAGAATGTCGAGATTTCAGGTAACTACACCGAAGATTCCGTAAACGGAAAAAAGGACAATGCTGTATATATGGCAAGTTCTTCCGCGACTTTAACTATGAGTGCAAAAAATGGCGGGAATATTAATCTTCAAAACGATATTGACGGTATAAATGGGTACAATGTCGTTCTGACAGGTGACGGCACAGGACAGATTGATATGTCCGGCTCAATTGAGCATGCGGATATTTCCGCATCAAATGTGAACATCAGTTTTTCTGACGGTCAGACAACTGATCATACTCTTGATAATTTAACCATCGGAGACGAGGTTAATTTTATCATTGATGCTGATTTTACAAACGAAAAAGCTGATACCCTGAGTTCCGAAAACGGAACAGGCACAATGAATATTTCGGATATGAACATAATCGGTGCGCCGACAGGTGATACCGCAAAAGTTCAGGTGCTTAAAAATGCAGGAAATATTACACTTAATATTGATAAACTCTTAGAAAATGTTTCTTCTGAAGTTATGCCGACTATGTACAACAATTCAATTTTAGCCGACGCCGTAGAACTGGCAACAACTACTGTCGATAATGACAGTATTTCCATTACCGGGATGAAAGATGTTCTCTACGAAATGATTAAAGACAGAGAACCTATGCACATGATTAAAAACTTTATCTTCAGAACAAATACGGCGTATACTCTTAATCAGGATTTACCTGAAACTCCGCAGGAATCTATATTATCTATTTATAATATATCAGGTTCGGATTACGGGGTTATCAACGCGAACGGACATTCAATGTTCAAACTCAAAAACCCGATTACGAGTGTTTATCTGAGAGATATAGTTGTTCAGAATGCTTCAACTGACGGTGAGGGTTCTGTAGCGTATCTTGAAAACAACTCTGCATCATTTGCAACGGATAATGCAATAATTCAAAACAACACATCAGCAGGTAACGGTGGTGCAATTTACGCAAAAAGCGGTACAGTTACAATGAACGATTCCGTATTTACAGGAAACTCTTCAGGCGGTGACGGTGGTGCAATGTATGTTACCGATGATTCAACCGTCGAGCTTCTGAATGTTGATTTTAAAGATAACACTGCAGCAGGTAACGGTGGTGCTATTTATGCAAACAAAGATATTTCAATCACTGCAAGAGATGGTTCAGTTACTTTTGAAGGTAACACCGCAAACGGTGAGAATAACGGTATTTATGTAGGGAATGCCGGTGCAACCGTTACTTTGAGTGCGGAAGATAACGGAGAGATTAACCTTAACGATAAAATTTCAGGTGCAGAATTTGGTTATGGGGTAAACATTACGGGTACCCAAAACGGAGAAGTAAATTTAAACAATACAATAACGGATGCAACAGTTACATTAAGTGAAACAACCCTCAATATGGCACATGATGATTTGATGACCGGTGATAATTTCAATGCACAGGGCGGTACACTTAATATGATTAATAATGAAATCGGTAATGCTAATTTCAATACCATGACAACAGGCGGCAAGACAAATGTCAGAGTAGATGTCAATCTCGAAGACAAAGTCATGGACAGAGTAAATGCAAATAATTATGAAAACATAAACGGTACAATAAATGTCAGCAAAATGAACCTCATCAGGGATACGAAACGCAAGGTAACGAGAGTATTCTTTGCAGATGACCCGTTGAAGAAAAATGTAACTACATCAGTTAAGACAGTATATTCAAGGGTTTATAAATATGTAGTAAGATACGATAAATCTGACGGTTACTTTATCTTCGGCCGAGGCGGCGGCGGAGGCGGCGGCGACTTCGACGATTACAACCCTTCTTTATATACGGGTAATGTCGCTCAGCACATAGCACATATGAATATGCTTTGGAGAATACTTA
>JAILHQ010000102.1 GCA_024695725.1 Cyanobacteria bacterium RUI128
TTTTCCGTTATAGTTGACTCCATTATGGAATACATTATCTGAACCTGAATATGCATATCGATTTCTTGTTTGTTCAGATAATCTTTCCTCTCTGGTCTTGAGCATATTCATATCCATATTCATGAACGCCTGATCGTATGAGTTTATCTGAGTTAAATAACCGCCAAGCTGTGCAGCAACAGGTGCAGCTAGTGCACAAGGTTTTGCCTTCTGGCCGAATGCTACTGCCTCAAGCTGACCGCCTGCGCCTAATCTTGATTTCAGTTTATAGGTTGCTTCTTTTGTTTCTGCTGTTGTTGCCGATACTGAGGTTACCTCTGAATCTTCGCCTACCTTGATAACAACAGGGGTTTTGCTGTCTGAAATCAGGTTGACCTTAGCAACATTCAAACCACCAGTCGAAGTCACACCATCATCATTTACCCCTACCCCATCATTTACCCCTGTTTCGGCAGTAATTTTATCTGAAGTACCGTTCTTTAAGTCCATATCGATTGCGACATTTGGAGTTGCCCCGTTGTCGATAACCAATGATTTTAACGACAGTTTGCCTATCTTGTTATTAACTGTTGAAAGATTAGATGAAGCACCAAGGTTCATGGATGCACCGAGCAGTCCTGATTCATTCAGGAGTTCCAGCCAACCGTTTTCAACAATTAAACTTACCCCGTTGAGTGTTGCAGTCGGTGCTATAACTACGTGGCCTGAAGTTGCATATTTGCCGTTTCCGTTACCCGTAATATCACCGTTTATACTGATAGTATGATCATTTTTAGCATACAGATATACTGTTGCACTATTCAGATAAATATCGTTTGCAACACCGTTTGCTTTATTATTGCTGAAGGTTACATCTGAGTTTTTCGCTATGACATAAACCTTACTTCCTTCGTCTGCATAGATTGCGCCGCCTTTTTCTGTTGCAGTATTATCGGTAAAGTTTGTATCGACAATATTAACTATTGAATTTTTGCTTACATAGATTGCGCCTCCGTTTTTCGCAGAGTTGTGTTCAAATACGGATTCGATTATGTTGACATTTTTAGCCGAAACTCCTACATATAACGCCCCGCCGTTTGAAGTTGCACTGTTATAAGAGAGTGTTGCGCACTGAATATTAGAGGTTGATGCATTATTTGCAAGATAAATTGCGCCACCGTTTCCTGCAGTATTAGTGACAAATTTTGCACTTATAAGATTCAGACTTCTTGAGCTTGAATCAAAATACACAGCTCCGCCGTTTTTGGAAGCATTTGAATTAAAGAGTACGTTCAGCAATATTGTCTGACCTGTGCTGTAAATTGCGCCGCCGTTTCCTGTTGCCAAATTACTGATATATTTTGCACCGTTCACATAGAGCAGTTTGTCACTGTATATTGCACCGCCATTTGATGCTGCGGTATTCTGTTTAAATAAATTATACTGAGTTTCTTCATTATAATCAGGTATGACTATCTGACCGTTTTCATCTTCATTATAACTGCCGACAAACAGGCTGCCTTCGTTATATATTGCGCCGCCTGATGCACTTGCAGTATTTGAACAAAAGGCTGTCGTTGTAATATCAGCTCTGCCTTTATTGTAAATTGCGCCACCTGACTTATTTGCGGTATTGCCGGCATATTCAACTATATTTTCTTCCCCGTCGGTAATTTCTTTGACTTCACCTCCGAAGACAGAACCTGATATTGTGAGATTATTAACGCTGTATATTGCACCGCCATAATCTGCACTGTTGCTTCCAAAAGCGGTATTTGTCAGTTTCAGTCCCATTGTCACACCTTCTTCTGTTGAAGTCGGATTATTATAAATGGCACCGCCCTTGTTATCAACCGATTTTGAGTCAGCTTTATTTGATACAAAACTTGCATTTGATAATTCTACATAGCCTTCGTTGTATATTACGCCACCGTTACAGGTAACGGTATTGTTTATAAATTTCAGATCATCGCCTTTTATAACCCCGTATTGACTGTTATATACGGCTCCGCCGTTGTCTGCTTTGTTTGAATCAAAGAGAATGGTTTTGTAATTTACTGTGTCTTGGGTATTTTCGTCACCGCCTGATGGTTGTTCGTTATCGCCTGAACCTGTGTTGTCGTCACCGCCTGACGGTTGTTCGTTATCGCCTGTGCCTGTGTTGTCGTCACCGCCCGATGGTTGTTCGTTATCGCCTGAACCTGTGTTGTCGTCACCGTCCGATGGTTGTTCGTTATCGCTCGAACCTGTGTTGTCATCACCCGTCGTTTCAGTATCCGCAGGAGTTGTTTCAGGTTTGATATTAAACTCAATACTTCCGACATTAAAGATTGCACCACCGTTTGCACTTACGGAATTACCTTTAAATTCCGTACTGTTAATGGTTAACAAATCGTCTTTAGATGCAATAAATAACGCACCGCCATACAATTCTGCAGCATTTTCGGTAAAGTATGAGTTTTCTATCTTGGTTTTATTGTTTGCAAAGTAAATTGCACCACCGTATAAATATGCCCTGTTTTTGGTAAATGATGCACCGTCTATATTGACATTTGCGTTATATAAACTTCCTTTTATTGTGGCAGTTATAGAATTTGAAGATAATATCGCACCGCCGTAATACGCAAAGTTTTCCGAAAAGTTTGAACCGCTGATTGTCAGATTTGTAGTCGGACTTCCCTGTGTCGGCTGATTCAGAATAGCACCTCCGACAGATGCCATATTTTTAGAGAAGGTATCATTTGTTGATTTAAATTCGCCACCTGAGTTATAAACAGCACCGCCATTAGATGATTGATTGTTTTTATAAGTGTTTTCCGATGATGTTATCGCCCAATATTTGTAGTAATAACTATTCTGTTTATAAGCATTAACATCATATGCAATATTATAAATTGCACCACCATAATATTTTGCACAATTAGAATCAAAGGTGGTTTTTGATACATCTAAATTCCCGCCGTTGTTTAAAATTGCACCGCCATGGTAATTAATAATATTTTTTGTGTTTACAAACTGTGATTCGGTTACCGTCAGCTGATAAACCGTATAAACAGCACCACCGACCAAACCGTTATTGCTGTCGAATTTTGTATTATTTACTGTCAGAATACCCGCGTTATATACAGCACCGCCGGCCTCAGAAGAATTCGACTCAAATACTGTTCCTCCGTCAATGGTCATTATGCCCGAATTATAGATGGCACCGCCCGTTCCTGCACTGTTATTCTTGAAGGTAGAGGAAATAATATCAAGATAACCCGCACTGTATATAGCACCTGCAATATCTGCTTTATTTTTCTCAAAAGTAAGATTTTTAAACTTCATCGGAGTCGGGGAATTATTTCCCGTACTGCCGCCTGACGGTTCTTCGTTGTCGTCTGAACCTGTGTTGTCGCCACCGCCTGACGGTTGTTCGTTGTCACCCGAGCCGTTATCCTGATTATCATCATTATTTGCATCAGGATTTTCGCCCTGGTTGTCGTCAGGATTTGTTTCATTTCCCGTATCATTGTTTTCGCTCGGTTCTTCCGTATTATTTTCTGTCGGATCGGTTTCTTCCTCAGGCGGCTCATATACCGATACAAATATTGCACCGCCAAACTTTGAAGCCTTGTTTGAAACAAATTTTGCATCTTCTATATCGCAAAAACTGCTCTTGCCGATAAAGACAGCGCCGCCTTCTGTTGCACTGTTTTTTTCAAATTTTGTACCCGTACCGTTAATTGCAGATTTTATTCCTTCCGCATAATATACAGCACCGCCCTGCCCGAGATTTTCGGAATCACCTTTTGCTGTATTTGATTTAAATATATTATTTGTCAGAACAATATCATCACTTGCTATATAAACAGCACCGCCTTTGTTTGATGTGTTTGAAGTAAAGGTATTATTTAGAAATGTCGATTTAGACCCGTATCCGATATAAATCGCACCGCCAAAACCCTGAACGGCCTTTGTTGTGGTTGTTTTGGTTTTCTTGCCTGATTTTGTTGTTGTTTTAGTTACAACGGTTGAATATGCACTGTTTTTACTGAACACGGAATTACTGACATCAAAAGCCGACCTTACTGCCGCAATCGCACCGCCTGCATAACCTGCCGAATTTGAAGTGAATTTTGAATCTGTTATTGCAGTCACATGCGCAGTAATATCAGGAACATCAACTGCATCTTCTCTGAGTGATTTCCCGATATAAATTGCACCGCCAGAGCCTGACGGAGTCGTGGTAACAATAGTTTTTGCAGGTTCTGTTACAACGGTTTTACCATCTTTTTCTTCTGTAACGGCATCCTTTGTCGTTGTTTCGGTTTTGGTTGTATATGCTTTGTTTGAAACAAAGTCTGCATTTTTAATCGTTCCGCTTGAAGAGTTTGCAAGATAAATCGCACCACCGTTTTCGGTTACGATGTTTTTGGTAAATTTTATCTGAGCGGTTGCGGTTTTTACTTTCTTCTTCTTAAGATAATTATATTCTTTATCGTCAATATTTATTATGCCTTCCGAGTATATTGCACCGCCTGAGGCTGCAGTATTGGAAACAAAGGTTGAACCTTCAATTTTTAAAGAACCTTCTGCAACACCAAAAATAACACCGCCGATGGTTGATTTGTTATTTGAATAACTGTCCCTTTCGGAATTAAAGTTTCCGGAATTGTAAATGACACCGTAAACAGATTCGTGGAAATAAATTGCGGAAGTTTTTAAGTTTGCAGTCCCGGTATTGTACAAGACCGAACCGTATTTTGCCTGATTAGAGTATTTATATTTTTTCTTCTTATTCCCAAAAGTTATACTGTTCAGATTCAGTGTACCCTTGTTGTAAAACACACCGCCGTTTGTGAGAACTTTTTCCGTTTCTCCCGTTTCTTCATTTAGAACATCTTTGTATGCATTATTCAGAATAAAGGTTGATGAATTAAAGGTTGCCGTTCCGTTATCTTCAACAAAAACAGCACCTCCGTTTTCAGCATAGTTCCCGTTGAAAGTTGATTTTGTATCTGTTACGGAACCCCCTGCTACATAAATTGCACCCCCTGATTTTGCGGAATTTTCTTTAAACGTTGAAGAAGTTAAGCTGACACTTCCGTCTGCATTAAATAAAGCACCCCCTCTGTCAGTTGCGGAACATTTGGTAAAGGTTGTTTTTTCGGCGTTTATCGTACCTTTGTTATAAACAGCACCACCGAATGCTTCTGTATCGTCTTCACTGTCAGGATTTTTTGCGGTTGTTTCATTAAACGTCGATGATTTTAATAAAGCAATAACCCCGTCGGTATCGTTATAAATCGCACCGCCTTCAAGTGCAGAAGTCGAATTAAAGGCAGATGATGTTATCTCGGAAATGTTACCCTCGTTATAAATTGCGCCCCCGTATAGTGCGTAAGAGGCAACAACATATTTGATAGGTTCCCAACGATACTCTTCAATCGGAACAGGTCTGACAATGTATGTTGTACTGTCTTCCGTATATGTTGAGCCTGCCATTACAGAATAGACTGGCACAAGATTTCTGAAGATATACATTTCCGTTTTGGCAACATTTCCGAAAGTTGCTTTTGAAATGGATAAATTTCCTTTGTTATAAATATCCCCGCCTTTATCCGCATAGTTATTTTTAAAAGTTGAAGATACTATACTAACGTTTCCGCCGTCATTATAAATCGCGCCACCCTGAACAGCCTTATTTGACGGTTTTTTACCGTATTCACCGAAGTTATCATCTTTGAACAGTACGTTTCCTGATTCTATATAAGCACCCGCACCGTAGTTTGCCCTGTTCATTGTAAAGGTACTTTTTTCAACGGATACCACAGGCCCGTCATTAGCCGTTACGTTATAAATACCCGCCCCGCGGTTGGCTTTGTTATAATAAAAGTTTGATGATTTTACGGTCATTTCACCCTTGTTATAAATTCCGCCCCCGTCAGATAAAATTTTTATGTAGGTTCCTTCATTTTCAGGGTCTGCCTCTGTTCTGCAGGCAATGTTGTATTTAAAGATTGTTCCGGTTATTGTTGCTTTGCCTTCGTTATAGATACCGGCACCTAATTCTGCCTCGTTACCCAAAGGATAAACGTGAACCCAATGACTGTTAAAGGCACCTGATGCCTCTTCTTCCGGCCAGTTAACCGCTCTTATATCTTTCCACTCGGGGACAATATAATATATAATTATCCAGTCATCACTTCCAAGATACGGGCTGACATCGTATGCAACTTCCGAATCGGTTCTCGTACCTAAAACCGTTCCCGGACTCTGACCCGAAACAGAAGATGTGGTCGCACCTGAAGCAATATTATTTTCCATAATATAATATATTCCCTCATTGTGCTGACCGCCTATTGTGGAATTTTGGACAACAAGATTACCCTTGTTATAAATCGCACCCCCCTTGCCCTGCGCAAGGTTATACATAAGTGTCGAACCGTTGGTAACAGTCACGTTCCCCGATTCATTATAAATAGCACCGCCATTTGTCACAGATTTGTTTTTTATGAAATCGGTATTAGATAAGGTTATATCTCCGCCTTTATTGGTTATTCCGTTCAAAAAGTTTGTAAAAGTAACATTGCTTGTGTTAAAGACCTGAGGTTTTGTAGTATCCTTCGCATCCTGATAAGTCCCGACAATAACACCTTTCATTTTGAAATTGTCGCGGTAGGTATCCCCTTCCACATGTTCCATAACCAAATCTTTGCAGGGTTTAAAATATATTTCGCTATAACTTTTTAAAGGCTTTCCTGTAATTGTTATCTTACCTGATTTTTGAGTATTCCCTCCGTTGTTCCATCTGTCTAAATCGTCCTGGTTTGTATAGTATAAAACCTGACTTTCTTCAACAGTCCAGGAAGAATTGGTTTCTGACTGCAAAATGTTTTCAAAATCAGATACATACGTGTCTGCGTATGCCTGCGGACAAATCGCATGCATAAGCATCGTCAATACAGCAAATGCAAATATATATCTGTATTTCATACCATCCTCAGTAATACTCTAAACCCGATTAAAGGCTTCTTCCGCCTATTAATATTATAATTCATGTTTAATGATAATACAACCGTAATCAATTTTTCCTCAGTCGGGTAATAGTTTTTTTCTTAAAACTTTTTAGAATGTTATTGAGTAAACCGATTTGATACATATTTTAAAAAGGAGTAAAAAATGAAAAAAATCTTATTAACCGCAACACTTATCGCAGCTTTATCCGCAACAACATTATCGGCAAACGCATTTTGCTGGAGCAACCTTAACCCTTTTACCTGGGGCTCGCATTGCTGCGGTGCTGCCGCATCATGTGACTGTCACAACAAATGTAAAAAAACTTGTCCTAAAAAAGAGAAAAAATGCTGCCCGGAAAAAAATCCTTGCAAAACAGAAACTCCAAAATGTAACACCTGCGAACCTGAGGTTTGTAACCCATGTGACAAACTGCAGGAGGAAACAGAAAGATAACGAACATTACTATGCTGAAAAAGGCCGGAAATTTCCGGCCTTTTGTTTATTTGGTTTGATTTATATTTATATTTACCCCTATAATTATTCCTATTTTGCGCCTCTTATTTTGATTTTAGGAACTACTGACATCCCCGGAACAATATTATATTTTTCCAGTTCTGATTTATCAGTAAAGACAATTTTAACAGGTATTCTTTGTACGATTTTTACAAAAGAACCAACCGCATTTTCAGGTGGGAAGAGGCTTGATTTTGCCCCCGAGCTTCTTTGAATACTGTCAATTTTACCTTTAAACTTGTGATGAGGGTATGAATCAATTTTTATAGTTACAGGCATACCCGGCTTCATGTGTTCAAGCTGAGTTTCCTTGAAATTGGCAACAATCCAAACTTCATTAGGAACAAGTGTAAACAGAGGAGAACCTGCAGCAACCATCATACCTTTTTCCACTCTTTTTGAAGATACCGTTCCGCTCAAAGGTGCATAAATTGTTGTGTATGAAAGACTTAAAGAAGCCGCATCTCTTTGAGCCTTTAAAGATTTTAAATCAGCATCGGCAACACTGTTACCGTTTGAAAAAATGTTTTCCTGAGCTCTTGTTTTGTTTGCCAAAACTGCATCATATTTTGTTTTTGCATTATCAAGAGTTTGTTTTGATACAGCCCCTGCATTGTATAAATTTGTGTATCTTTCTACATCACGTTTTGCCAGTTCTATCTCTGAATTAGCCGCATCTAAAGTTGCTATCGCATTTTTTTGATCAAGAATTTTTCTCTGATACGCAGCATCCGTCTGGGCAAGTCTGACCTGATAATCTCTCGGATCAATCTTTGCGACAGGATCACCTTCGTTGACCTTTTGGTTATCTTTCACATATACTTCTATAATTTCTCCGGCAACCTTTGGCGCAACACTGACCATTGTTGTTTCCACGTAAGCATCATCCGTTGTTTCAAAACTTGTAACATCATATATAAAGAAACAAGCCGCTATAATCGCCACAACACCCAGTGCTAAACCAATTCTTAGTTTGAGATGTTTTTTACCGTTATTTTCGTTATTATTTTTAAGTTCTTCCATAATTACCTCTTATATGTGTATGTCTATTTCTGCTTTCATCAGCTCTCTTAATTCAATCAACCCTTCCTTCAGATATTTAATATCATGTGTCATATTGTTATGAACATTGTCAAACATAGTACGTATAATATCAGTAAGTTTGCTGAGGGTTTCTTCCCCCTTTTTCGTAAGGTTTATAATGTGAGCCTGACGTTTGTTTTTTGTTTTTGAAACTCTTTTTACATAACCGTTATTTTCCAAATTATTTAACAATCTTCCCGTATTCGGTCTGTCCTTAAGCAGAATTTTTGCCAAATCTCTCTGGTGAATTTCTCCGTTATGCATATTTATTGTTGCAAGCGCAGTCAGCTCATCAAGAGTAATTTCAAGATTCATACTCTCTTCTAACTGCTTTGCAAGCATTTTAGAACACTTTTCGGTCAGCTTTATCTGATAATAAAGTGAATCGATAAATCCTTCAGCCAAATTTTGTTTAGTAGTCTTCGTGTTCATAACTTAATTGCTTTATCTTACTACAGGCGTTTGTGACACCTTTTTAAGTCCTCTTTATATTTTGTGTTGCATTTGCAACATTATTATGCTAACATCTTTATTGTAAAAATGCAATAGTGTTCGGAGTAAATATATATTATTCTCTGCCTGACACAAACAAGGAAACCATAATGAAAAAAATATTAAGTACTATATTATTGTTGAGTATTTTCGGGATGCAAATTGCACCCGTTGAGGCGGCACTGAAAAGCGGTGTATCTGAAACAAGACAGGCAAAACAGGAAGCAAAAGCTAAACAAAAAGCTCAACAGAAGGAAGATAAAGAGTTATATAAAAAGGTTAAAGAACAAAAAGATTTACCCTACAAAAAATACAAAGTTGCGAACAAATATGATTTTATAAATCTTCCGTGGTGGGAACAATTTAACGATCCTTACCTGACAGGATATATTAATAAGGCAATGGAACACAACTATGACCTTAAGATGGCAACACTTACGGTTGACGAATATTTTCAAGGTGTAAGAGCAAAGATGGCAAACGAAATGCCACAGGTCAGCACCGGACTCGGATATGGCGTTGCGGGGATTCCGCCTGTTATGAGAAATCCTGACCGTGATGTAATACACGGAATTGGGATGCCTGTTATTGCAAGCTATGAAGCAGACATCTTCCTGAAAAATCACGATAAAACAACATCTCAAAAGAAACTTTTTCAGGCATCCGTCAGCGATGAAAGAGCAACATATATTGCTATAGTTTCTGCTGTCGGAACAGTTTATTACAACATAGTAAAACTTGATAAAGCTATTGCATTACAGGAAGATATCGTCAGCCTGAGAAAAGAAATATATGAACTTATGACACTGAGTCACGAAAACGGAATAATTTCCACAAGCGATATGATAAAAGCTGAAAAATCATATATCAACGGACAAACCGTTCTGATAGATTTAAAACGTCAGAGAAACGAATTACTTAATCAGCTTGCAGTACTTGTCGGCGAAAGTCCTGAAAATACTGGAAGTTTTGAACGTATATCTTATGACGATATTAATTATACCTATAATCTGCCTGATGAAATTTCATCAGACGTTATTATCCAAAGACCTGATTATATTAAGGCGGAAGTAATGCTGAAGAAAGCGGGAATTGATGTCAGGGTTGCAAAGAAAGAATTTTTACCGACAATAAGTATTAACGGACTGGCACTTTTTGGCTCTACACATTTTGGCAGTCTGTTTACAACAAAAAATATGATATGGGCTCTTGCAGGCAACGCAATGCAGCCAATCTTCACAGGCGGTGCCCTACTTGCTAACTTCAGAATAAGCAAAGTCCGATTTGAAAAAGCACTGAGAAACTATCAAAAGACTAACCTCGTTGCAATACAGGAAGTTAATGACGCTCTTTATAACGCAAAAATGGATAACAAAAAACTTGACCAGAATAAAGAACACCTGAAACTTGAAACTCAGGATTTCGGACTTACCGAACTGAAACTTGAACAGGGTGTAATTTCAAAACTTGACTGGTGCCAGATGAAGGAAAGCCTTTTGGTTATCGAAAAACTCGTTGCAGTAAATACTCTTGACTGTATGATAGACGAAATCAACCTCTATAAAGCAACAGGAACAAA
>JAILHQ010000016.1 GCA_024695725.1 Cyanobacteria bacterium RUI128
TATATGGTGGTGCAGGTCACGATTGGATTTGGGCATATGTGGGATATTCATCAGACAATGTAGAAAAAAATTCAACAGCCGGATGGACTTCTGAAATCCATGGTGGAGACGGAAATGATTACCTGTTTGCCCAGGTAGAAACAAACGATCTCTATGGCGATGCCGGAGATGATAATTTCTACGCATATATTGACCAAAAGACAACAGTATCTGATTCTGAAGGTACTGATACATTGAATATGTTTGATACACAAACTGATGATGCTTCAAAAGATAATCTGCACGTTATGTTCAATGTCGCAGCCGGTTACGATTATGATTCAAACAATGCTGAAACTTTATTCAACGGCAATGTGTTTGTTACGGGTACTGCAACGAAAGCAAACTACGATTTATGGACATCTGGCGGTGCATTTGCCGGAGTTTCTGTTGTGGGTAATGCTGTTGAAACAATCAAATCATCTGATAATTGGACTTTATCAAAAGAAAACATATCTGTATTGGCTGAATCTGTTGCAGGTTGGTTGACAACTAACGGATATGGTAATGTTGGCGGAGTATTCTCTAATGCATTAGAAAAATCTGCTGAAGATAGTGCTGCTGATATCCAAGCATTAATTGTAAAATTCGATGAAGCTGCGTGGGCTTCTCCTAATCCGTAATAAGTTACAGATTAGTTTAATAAATAACAAAGGGCGGGTATTATACCCGCCCTTTGATTTAGCTCTATCTCCCCTCTATCAAATTTCTGTATTTTACGATATAATAATGTTGGTTAGATTTAGGGGTATAAAAATGACTGTTATGGAAAAAGAAAAACAAGAAGAAAAGAAAGCATCCGTAAAATCTGAACAAGCAGAAACTCCGGGTGACAGAGCGGCGTTAAGGGAGCCAAAATTCTATAACATTTGGCGAAGAATTTTTCTGTTTTTGGTAACTCATGTAGGATATATGCTTACTTTTAAAATAATGTACAGACTGGAAGTACACGGTAAAGAAAATCTACCGAAACATAATCAGTATATAGCTGCAGCAAACCATTTATCAACACTTGATCCGCCGTTGGTTTGTGCGGTTTTGGATAAGGGTGTTGCATATATGGCAAAGAAAGAATTATTTAATCACCCGCTTCTTAATTGGTGGCTTAACTGGCTTGGTGCGTTTGCAGTTGACAGAGAAAAACTCGGATATTCAACCGTCAAAACGGCTTTATCAATAAAACAAACTAATTGGGTTTTGGGGATTTTTCCTCAGGGAACAAGAGAAGAACCGGGCAAGATTACTAATGTAACCAAAGGTTTTGCAACCTTTGCAAAGAAAACAAAATGCGGAATTTTACCTATCGGTATCACAGGAACGGATAAGAAAGCAAAAATACCGTTTACCGGAAAAATTGTTGTAAGAATTGGAGAGTTAATACCATACAGCGATAATATTGAAGAAATGGTTGATAAATGGGGACACGCTATTGAAGAATTGACCGGGTATGAATATATTTCGTCAAAATAGTTGGTAATGGAGAAAAAGATAAATGGATACAAGAAATTATAACAGAAGATATGCGAAAGAATATGGACTAGGCAGAACAATATTTTACAGAGTGTTCTTAGTTCTGGTTGTATGGGTGGTATCTAAATTACAGTATAATCTCAAGGTTGTAGGTAAGAAAAATTTAAAAAGAGGTACAAAATATCTCTATACAGCGAATCATACTTCGTATTTAGATCCGCCATTCGTTGCGATTGCTGCAAATAAAACTATTGCTTATATGGCAAAACAGGAATTGTTCACAGATAAAAATTGGCTATTGAGATTTGTTGTGAAAATACTGGGTGCTTTTGCCGTAAATAGAGAAAAACCTGAAATTGCTACATTTAAAACGGTGTTAGATATTTTAAAAACAAACTGGTCATTAGGAATGTTTCCTGAAGGGCAGATTAGAAGAACGGGTGTTTTAGAGAATATTCAAAAAGGTTTTGTGACTATTGCAAAAAAAGCAAAAGTAGACATCGTTCCGATGGGTATATGCGGATTTGACGGTTATGCAGGTAAGACGTTATTCCAAAAACACATAACGGTTAAAATAGGTACACCTATATCTTATGAATTATCTGAAAACGAGATTATTAAGGAATGGGCAAGACAAATCTGTGAGTTGACAGGTTATGAAAACAAGGTGGTTCTTCCTGAAAAAGTAGCTGTTTAAAACGGCAAAAAATATTTTTAGAACCCTTATATTTGATATAAGGGTTCTTTTATGTCAGTAAATTTTACGGGAAAAGCTCAAATAATGTATGTTCCGCCAAAAGAGTTCAAAACTCTTTTGGATAAAACTGTTATTGAAGTCGGGCGGCCGGAGAGATATCACTTTGAAGAAAGAAGGGCAAGTGCTTTGCCAATGTTTTCAAAAGATGCAAATACCTGTTCAATGTTAGCGGTTAATGACACTCTTATGCATCTTGCTCCTGAAAGAGAAGATATAAGGTTATTTGATAAGTTATCGGACTTTTTAAAAGAACAAAAAGACAAATACGGTGATTTGACTGCTGTTCTTATCGGCGGGAAAGCTCCTAATTTGTGCAGACCGAGTACGGAATTATATTCCGGTATTGCTAATCTGCTTGAAAAAGAGGGTGCAGATTATTCGATGATATGCGGGAAACAGTTAGATTTGTTCCTTGATGATATTTACAAAGATGGAAACAATTACAAATTTACTCAGAAGGGAAATATTGGGTTAGAAGAGTTGTTGCAGGAAAAAGATATCACTCCGAAAAGGTTAAAAGAAATTCTGAAATATTATTATCGTGATGTAAAAATTTCAAGAAAACACGATTTAGGTATCGGATAGGGGTAATGTATTTGTCATTGCGAGAAATTGCATGCAATTTCGTGGCAATCCAGGATATGTAACCGGACTGCCGCGTCGTTTCACTCCTCGCAGTGACGCCTAATATGACATTTACTCTCAATATTTACCCCCCAATATTTACCCCCCCCTATATTTACCCCAAAACTTTAATTTACACACTCAACTATTTATATTATTGAGTAAGTTTGAAAAATAGGTTATAATCATTATAGTGTAGTATATATTAAGGAAGAGTCATGAGCGAATTCAGTATAAAATTCAGAGGTGTAAGAGGCAGTTATCCCGTGGCAAACAAGAGATTTCTGGGTTATGGCGGAAACACTTCCTGTGTAGAGGTTAATGTTGGCGGACATCTTATAATACTTGATGCCGGCACAGGTTTAATTGAGCTCGGGAATGAGCTTATGACAAAATATATTGAATCAGGTTCTACGATAACTGAGCGTACTCCTGTTGAGGCAACAATTCTCATAAGCCATATCCATCAGGATCACATTATCGGGATACCGTTCTTTAAACCGATGCATCTTGCATCTACTAAACTGCACGTATTCGGCGGTGTAGCTCAGGATGAAAAACTTGAAACAGAACTTTCAAGATTATTGTTTACAAAGACTTTTCCGCTTGATTTAGGAGATATCGCGGCTGAGTTAAACATTCAGGATTTGAACGAAACAAATTATATTATTCTCAGACACGGTGAAAAACCTATTGTGACAAGAGTATATGATTTTTATGCTTCCTCCTGCAAAGAGGACGACGTCGTAATATCTTCATATAAATCATTTGCCCATCCGCAGAGCGGGGTTTATGTTTATAAGATTACTTACAAGGGTAAATCGCTTGTTTATGCATCTGACAAAGAAAGTTATTCGGGCGGTGACAAGAAGCTTATTAAGTTTGCAAGAAACTGTAATGTCCTTATTCACGACTCACAATATACAACAGAAGATTATCTGAGTTTGTATACCCCGAAACAGGGCTTTGGACATTCAACTTATGATATGGCACTTGATGCTAAAAAACAAATCGGAGCAGAACAGTTGGTATATTTCCATTTTGACCCTGCTTATGATGATGATAAACTTGATGAAATCAACAAAGCCTACGGCAGAGATGATGCCGTTATGGCAAAAGAAGGTTTAGAAATAAACATTTTATGAAAAAACAATTTATAGTATTTTTATTATTTACCTCATTAATCGCAAGCGGTTATGCAAAGCCGATTGTATCCGGTTCGTATCAGATTGATGCGACAAAAAACTCTGTTTTGCATAATGCTATCGGGTTGAGATATCTTCAGGAACATTGTTATTACGCTGCCGCTCAGGAGTTTAAGATAGCCATAAGCCTAAACCCGAACAGTCAGTCTGCAGCGGTTTCATATAACAATTTAGGTAAAGCATATATGGAGTTAGGTTTTGCTGAGCAAGCTCAGGACTGTTTTGAAAGAGCAATAAAGTTATACGGTCTGAATTTCGAGTATTATAAAAATCTGGCAAATTGTTATGCAAAACTCGGGAAGGCAAAACAAAAAATAGCAGAATATAAAGCAGGTGATAACCCGCTCAATAAGGTTATGGTTGGTCTGTTGTATGTGTATTCCGGCGAAAAACGTGCAGGCATGATTACCCTGGATTCCTTCTGTATGTCTGAACCTGATTTGATAATAACCGACGGGGTAAGATCATATCTTCATGAACTCAGTAGTGAAGACTGATACACCATATTTACCCCTACCCCTTGACGCCGCCTTTCATCATGTCATTAATAATATATTTTTTGCCGAGCAGGAAGATAATAACGGCAGGGAGTGTGCATATAAGTGAGCAGGCAAGCAAATCGCCCCATTCTATGACTTCTCTGTAACTACCCTTAAACACTGCAAGCCCTAAAGGCAGGGTTCTCATAGCTTCCGAATTGGTAACTATCAGAGGCCATACAAAACTGTTCCAGCTTGATATAAACGTAAAAATTGCAAGCGTTGTAATTGCAGGAAGTGCAAGCGGGCAGGCTATCTTCCAAAACATTTGTAACTTGTTACATCCGTCAATAATTGAGGCATCTTCCAATTCCTTCGGGAAAGAGAGAAAATGCTGGCGCATCATAAATACCCCGAACCCCCCAAATATACCCGGAAGTATCAGTGCAGGATAGGTATCTACCAGATGCAATTCTCTCATAAGAAAGAACAACGGAATAATGTTTACCTGAGGCGGAATAAACATTGTTATTAAAATAATGAAAAATATGATGTTTCTTCCTTTGAAGGTTATCCTTGCAAAGGCGTATCCTGCGAGAGTGGATACAACTATCTGTCCTATTGTCGTGAGAACCGAAACGACAAGACTGTTTATAAAATATCTGCCGACTGGTATAGTATTTGTGACGTGGGTATAGTTTGATAAAGTCAGATGCTGAACCATCCCCGACACATCAGTGAACGACAGCTGATTTTCAGGCGATAGCGACACCATAACCATAATAAGAAATGGTGCCAGCATACTTATTGCCGTAAAAATTAATATTGCTGATAAAATATATTTTTTGTTCATAAGAAAATTTTATCATAATCTTGTCATATAAAAGTATGATTTTTGTATCAAAATTCATGCTTGACCTAGTTTTAGGGTTGAAATTTGTATAAAAAACATTATAATTAAAATAGAGGCCCACTATGGGAAAATCATGTTACCCCAAAAACTCGAGAGATTAAGGTTGATGCTATGAAAAGAATTGCTGAGATAGTGCTATTTACAGGTATTATGCTAACAGGCATGATGTCGTGTGTTGACGCGGCAGATTATATGTATAATGTACCCGACGGCGGTGTCGCGACATTTATTGGTGATTATACATATACAAAGGAAGTTTATCCGACTTACAAGAACGCAGGTGTAAGAGTCGGTGACGGTGCACAGATATTTGTCGGTTCGGAAGATGAACAGACAATCACAATCTTTGCCAATAACAAAGACAATAATGCTACCGTAGGTGGTGCACTGTACAACCCGCAGGGTTATATAAACAGTGTTATTAACACCATTTTCAAAGAAAATCATGTAACAAAATACGGTGGTGCAATTTATAACAACAAAACTATCGCAGCAGGAAGTATCTCAGGCTCAAGCTTTATCAAGAACTCAGCTAAAGTAAGCGGTGGCGCAATATACAGTGCCGGTTCTATGCCTACCATCACAGACTGTGTTTTTGATCAGAATGAGGCTCGTGGAGAAACAAAAGGCGAAGTTGGCTACGGTGGTGCAATATATGCAAAAAGTGATTTGACTATAACAAACTCAAATTTCACAAACAACCACGCTTATACAAAGGGTGGTGCTATCGCTATGAATAAGGGGAATTTGACTATTATTGCAAGTGACGGCAATACATCAAATTTCTCCGGAAATATTCAAGCATCTGGTAGGTCAAACTCAAATCCTAATGATATATATATGGGCGGAAGCGGTCAGATTTTAAAACTTTATGCTATGGGTGCTAATTCAGTTATCAATTTTGAAGGCGGTATAGATTTTGCAAATAATCTGACTGTTCATATTAACCAGCCGAATGCAGAGCACGGCAAAATTGTATTGGGCGGTGCTGTCGGATCTTCATCACTCAGGCCGACTATGTATATATATGGCGGTGAAATCTCATTAATATCTAATGACGTATTTAATAATGTTTATGCAGGTAAAGTATATTTGCAGGGTGATACAAAGTTAGGCTTTGATGTTGACCTGAGTGCAAATACTTATAAAAACGACTGTTTAAATGTTACTTCCGTTACGGGTAACAACAAGTTCGTTATCACTGCTGACAGCTTTAATATAATTTCAGGCTTTACTTCAGATAATGAATCGGCTGTTCTTGATTTTGTCGTTTCAGGTACAAGTTTAGCAAGATATGTTGAACTTCAGGATGACAATGGTGAAAAAGTAAGCATAGTTTATCAGTATTATACCCAAGATGAAGGTGATCCTTCTATTGCCAAGTTCAAAATAAGACAATTATCGGGCGGGAAATTTATTATATCTGACCCTTATTATATTGATATTGTATCAAATCCGCTGGCTTATGCGGTCAACTATAACGGTGAACCTAAGGAAACTACAAATACAGATTTGGCTACCTTGAATTTGTACGGTAATTCCTGTGTATTAACATTGAAGAAAAACCTTACAATAGATTCTTGGGAAGATGTTCCTGTTGAAAACGACCAGGGTGAAAAGGTCCTTACACCAAGAAACGTTCAGGTTCCGGGATATTTGTTAATAGAAGGTAAAAACAAAACGATAACTTCTATCGACGGTTTGGTCGGTATGGTTACTCCTGAAGGAAAAGATACTCAGATAAATAATACAATTTTCTATTCTTTTGACAGAGCCGTTAAAGATGATGGCGGTACAATCAATTTAAATAATGTAGGTTTCCAGAATAACTTCAACAAAGATGACGGAAACGGTTCCGCTATTGTTAACCTGGCAGGTACAATGAACCTTATGGGTGCGGCTAAAAAGAACAAGTCATTATTCTACAATAACAATGCAGAAAACGGCGGTGCGATTTATAACGCAGGCAAAATGACAATTACCTATAACACCTTTGGGGCGGCGACAACTAAAAAAGCTGTATATAATAACATTGCAACAAACGGTGGTGCTATATATAACGTACAAAGTGATACGTTTGATGATGTAACCGATGAATTTACTCCAAATTTGGTTATAAATACATCAAATTTTGTAGAAAATATAGCCAAAAAAGGTGGTGCAATATACAACGTATATGGCGATAACGGCGCGTTATATGCTGCAAGAGTTAACGGCACCTTCTATAAAAATATGGCTATTGATGATGGCTATGGCGGTGCAATTTATAACGAAGGACATTTAGAAGCATATAAGAGTACTTTCGGTCGAAACAAGAAGAGTGCTCAGGCAAACACTGCTGCATACGGTGGTGCGGTTGCAAATATTGGCGAAGGTATTCTTAGATCAGATGCGTCTTCTTACTATTTGAATAGCGCAACCGAAAAAGGTGGTGCTGTATATAATACAGGTACTGCAAATATCAACGGCGGTAATTTTACATCAAACTCTGCTGTAGCAGGCGGTGCAATTTATAATGCTGCGGAAGGTACTTTACACCTTGACCAGTTTACTGAAATGGTGCTGAAGAAAAATACATATACTCCGCAAATAACTTCTTTATATTTCAAAGGCAACACATCTTCCGAAAAGGGTGGTGCTATATATAACGAAGGTGTAATCGGTTTCAGCCGTTACGACTATAATAATTACCCTGCAAATATGATGGGTGAATTTACAAATAATAAGGCAGTTGTGCCTAATCAGAGTAAAAAAGGCGTAAATGAAGGTGATGTTGATAACGTCAACTTATATACGGCTCCTGTCGGTGGTGCTATATATAACAGCGGTACACTTAATCTTGCCAATGCTAAGTTTACCTCTAACTCGGTATCATCAAAGGTTGAACTCGTAACAAGAATGTACAACCCGCCTAACTCACTTATGGCATATGATACAATTACAAAATTTGTCGGTCATGGTGGTGCTATATATTCTGATTCGGCAGAAGATATGATTATTCTGAAATCAACCTTCAGCAAAAATAAAGCTGCCCAGTCAGGTGGTGCTATCCATAACAATAACGAAGATTCTGTTATACATATTGTCGACTCAGACTTTACTTCAAACTCATCAAAAACAATTGAAACAACTATAAACTACTCAACCGTTCAGAACGGTTCAAAAACAAAAACCAAGAAAACAACAACAAAAGAAAATATTGGTGCAGGTGGCGCAATATACACTGCAGGTGCTGTTGAAATAAATACTAATGATGAGTATAAAGATTATTTGGTTGATATGACAAACTTCAAGTCAAATTCTTCAGCAGCAGGCGGTGCTATCTATGCGGGTAAAACCGTTAACGGTGAATATGCAACTTTCACAAGTAACAGTGCAACAGACAAAGGCGGCGCTGTTTATACAACGGATAATGTTAATTTTACTTATTCAGTATTTACTAAGAACAGTGCAGGTTCAAACGGCGGTGCTATACACGGAAAAGATGTTGATATTATAGACTCATCCTTCACAAGTAACTCTTCTAAGGGTAATGGCGGTGCTATTTATGCCACAGGTAATGTGAAAATAAATGCTCTGGATTATACAAGTGAAGTATTATATGACGGCTCAAACTTCACTTCAAACAGTGCTGTAAACGGTGGGGCAGTCTATTCAAGCGGAACAACACTTATCAAAAACTCAACCTTCAGATCTAATAAAGCAACAGAAAACGGTGGTGCCGTCTTCACAAGCAGTGATATGCACTTAATTGATACAAGCTTTACAGGTAACTCAGGTAAAGATGGTGGTGCTGTTTATGCGGCTCCGTATTCCGTAACTTATCTTGTTGCTTACGATAAAGATATAAATATTACAAATAACAAAGCATCTCACTACGGTGGTGCAATCTATGTTGACTATAAAGCTGAATTTAACATAATTGCATACAGAAAAAATATTACAATTTCAGGTAATAAAATGCGCGGGAAATTCGTTTTCAACGGTAAAACTTATTCAAGTTCAAACGCAATATATCTGTTTAACTCAAACCTGAATATTGATACCTATACCGACCAGGCTGAAGGTTATGTTACAACGGTAAAAATAACCGATAACATATACGGTGAAGGTAACGCATACCTTAGAAAATATGGTAACGGTAAGTTAGAAATTACAGGACAGGTTGTCGGTCTGAACGTTTCAGATGAGGCTGATGACCCGGGTGCCCACTTGCTTGAAGGTGCTTCAGGAAGTGCAATATTAGATGATATCATTTACGGCTCGGAAATAGTTGTTTCTGATGAAGGTAATTTGTACGGTTCATCTATGGGTATGGGCTCATCACTTCTCAATATAGCTAACGGCAAAATCGGTAAACTGGCTCTTAAAGATTTAACAGTGAAGAATGATGTGTCTAATGTCGCAATCGATATGGACTTAAAAAACGGTACTTCTGATAAAATCACCGCTGAAACAAAAGAAGGCGGCGAAATAAATGTGTCAAAGGTCAACCTAATATCAGACAGTAAAACCCCTGTAGTAATCAAGGTTGGCGAAGATTCAGAAGTTACCTCTGTATCTGCAACAACGGCAGAAACAAAAGAGGCAACCTATAAACTTAAATCAAGATTAGGCGCAGGCGGCCAGCTTGAGGCAGTAGCATTCGGCCAGAAGGCAAAACCTTGTGCACTAGCTGCACCTGTTGCTGCACAGCTTGGCGGTTATTTAACTCAGATAAATTCATACGATCAGGCGTTCATGAATATGGATATGAATATGCTCAAGACCAGAGAGGAAAGATTATCTGAA
>JAILHQ010000035.1 GCA_024695725.1 Cyanobacteria bacterium RUI128
CTTTTTGGCAAAATCTACAAGTCTGCGCCCGAAAACATCTTTCCAGTCAATAGCTGCAGTTTTTTCTTTCATAACATTCACGCAGACAAAGAATGCAGGAACAAGAATACTCCCAATAAACGATACGGCAATCATACCACCGAACACCGTCATACCTATAGAGTGACGGCTGCCTGCACCCGCACCGCTCGCTGTAATAAGCGGGACAAGACCTAAAATAAATGCAATGTTTGTCATCATAACCGCTCTGAAACGTAATGATGCCGCCTGCATTGCAGCTTCAACATAATGCAGACCGTCTTTTTCCATAGCATCTTTTGCAAACTCAACAATCAAAATTGCCTGTTTTGTACCCAAACCGACTAACATAACAAGCCCGATTTGTGAATAAATATCTAAACAATATCCCGAAATATACTGGAAGAACAACGCACCGACTAACGCAATCGGTGATATCAACATAACCGCTATCGGCAAAGTCCAGCTTTCATACAACGCAACAAGGAATAAGTATACAAAGGTCAAAGCCAAAGCCAAAATCGGCCCGATTTGTCCCGACGATTCCTTTTCCTGCATTGAAGTACCTGACCACTCATAACCTAATTCTGAACCGAGATATTTATCAGACAATTTTTCCATTTCTTCCATTGCCTGACCGGAACTGATATTCTTTGCAGCAGTACCGTTTATCATTACCGCAGGATACATATTGTATCTTGATATTGTGTATGGACCTGTCGTATCTTCAAGTTTTACAAGTGCCGTAATAGGAACCATTCCTCCTCTGTTGTTTCTGACGTAAATCCCCTCTAAATTCCGTTTTTGTTCTCTAAATTCCGAATCTGCCTGAATGTAAACACGATATACACGACCGAATTGGTTGAAATCGTTAATATATGATGAACCTAACTGTGTCGCTAATGTGCCGTAAATATCAGCAATATTTACCCCCAGTGCCATTGCTTTTTCATCATCAATCGTAACTTTTATCTGAGGTAAGGTTGCAGTATAAGTAGAAAACAGTTTTGCAAATTTCGGGTTTTTGCCGATTTTTCTTAAAAAATCCTGTGATGCGGCATATAGTTCTTCAGGGGTCTTATTCCCTTTATCCAGAAGTCTGTATTCAAATCCTCCAAACATACTCATACCCGTAATTGCAGGAGGTGCAAAAGTTGCACATGACGCTTCCTGAAAATGTCTGTATTTATTATTAATCAGCCTTGCAATAGAATTGAGAGATTTTTTTGAACTTTTTCGTTCTGACCATTCGTCAAGTTCTGAAACAATTAATGCGGTATTTTCACCGTTGAAACCTGCTATTTCAAGGACACTTTTTACCCCCGGAATAGTTGAAATATATTTTACTAATTGCTGTCCTACGGCATCTGTTCTGTCTAATGATGAACCGTCAGGCAGTTGAATTTGAGTGAACAATGCCCCTCTGTCTTCATCAGGTAAAAAGCCCTTTGGAATAATGGTAAACATAAACAGAATAAAGAGGAAGAATAAACCGAGAAGTTTAACCGTATTCTTCGGTCTGTCAACAAAGTATTTTACAACGTTTAAATATTTACCTTTTATTGAATCAAACCAGTCGTCAAATTTCTGAATAAATTCAAAATCAGCTTTTTCAACCCCGCCTTTTAAAATTACTGAACACAAGGCAGGCGAAAGTGTCAACGCAACTAAGGTTGATAAACCGATTGAAGTTGCAAGACATATCCCGAATTGTCTGAACATTTGACCTGTTATACCACCCATAAATGATACCGGCACGAATACAGCCATAAGTACAAGTGAGGTCGCTACAACTGCACCGAATACTTCTTCCATCGTTAATTCCGTTGCAGTTTTCGGATCTTTTCCCTCCTGAATATGCCGTTGGGTGTTTTCAAGTACAACAATAGCATCGTCAACTACCAGCCCGACCGCAAGCACAAGCCCGAATAAAATCAGGAGGTTTATTGAGAACCCGAACCCTCCCATAAATATAAATACACCCAGTAATGATACAGGAATTGCACAGAACGGAATAAAGGCAGCACGTGCTGTTCCGAGGAATAAATAAGTTACGATACTAACAAGCAAAATTGCAAGCAAAATTGCGCTGACAACTTCGTGAATAGATTCTCTTACGAAAAGAGTGTTGTCATACTGAACCGCCCATACCATATCCGGCGGGAAGGATTTTGCGATAACTTTCATTTTGTCCTGAATTTTGTTTGCAAGACTTATTGCGTTTGCGTTTGGTAATTGCGAAACGGATATAATCGCCATTTTTAACCCGTCAACACGTGAAACGGAGGTGTAAGTGTTTGCTCCGAGTTCAACCCTTGCCACGTCTTTAATTTTTACGTTTGCCCCCATCGAATCAGACTTGATTACAATGTTTTCAAACTCTTCTACCGTTTTAAGACGACCTTTTGTTTTGAGTGTGAATTTCATCATTTGTGGATTCTTCATTGGCTGACCGCCCAAATCACCTGCAGGTGACTGAACGTTTTGAGATTGAATAGCGGCTGATACATCAGATGGTGAAATCCCTAAACTGGCCATTCTGTCCGGTTTTAACCATATACGCATTGCATATTCGCCTGCCCCGTATACATTAACCTCCCCAACTTCACGGATACGTTCAATTTCATCTTTTATGTATCTTATTGCATAGTTTGCAAGATACAGTGAATCATACGTACCGTGCGGAGATTTTAAGGACATCATCAAAACTCCGGGACCTCCCGTTGATTTGCGAACGGTAAGACCGTATTTTCTGACTTCTTCCGGTAACCTCGGGGTTACAAGTTGCAACTGGTTTTGTACGTTTACCAGTGCCATATCAGGATTTGTTCCGACTGCAAAATATATGGTTAATTTATATGAACCGTTCATTGAATCTGAGGTCATATAAATCATGTTATCAACCCCGTTAACCTGTAATTCAATAGGTGCAGCAACGGTTGATGCTATTACATCGGAACTCGCCCCACTATACGTTGCTGATACAATAACCTGCGGAGGTGTTATTGACGGGTACTCCTCAATAGGAAGATTGACCATTGTGATTATACCTGCAAGAATAATTGCAAGTGAAATTACAATCGCTAATTTTGGTCTTTTTACAAATAAGTTCCCTGCCATTATTTATTACCTTTTAACATCCTTTTTATTTTGTTTAAGATTCTCACAAAAATATTCGGTTTCTTATGATTTTCAGGCGGAAGCGCACTGACTATCTTTGCAGGTGTCCCCGGAATAATCTGTTGTAAACCTCCGACTGCAATTCTGTCACCTGTTTGTAAACCCTCTTTGATTAGGGAAATATCACCTTTATGTTCTAAAACTTTAATATAAATAAGCGTTGGAATTCCCTTTTCATCTACCTTGTAAACGTATTTACCCTCTTGGTTTTCCTGTATTGCTTTTGTAGGAATAACAGGGACCGGATCAGTTTTAGTTGAATAAATTATTGCTCTGCCGTAATCACCCGCCATCAGACGACCGTTGTCGTTATTAAAAGTTGCACGAAGCGTAATCGTTCCGCTGCCCGGATCAATCTTGTTATCGATGAAATCCAGAACGCCGTCGATATCATATTTTGTACCGTTACTGAATACATAAACAACTCTGCGTTTTACATTAGCCGCACCGTCGATTCTGGTCAAATCATTAAAATCGTTAGCCTCCAGCGGGAAGGTTACATACATAGGGTTAACACTGTTGATTGTCGTAAGCGCACCTGCGTTCATTCTCACATAGTTTCCGACAGTTACCGTAATCATACCGACTCTGCCTGCAACAGGAGCCTTAACTTTTGTATAACCTAGATTTCTTCTTGCATCATTGTATGCGCTCAGAGTTCTCTGGTAATCTGCTCTGTATGAATCTCTCTGAGCAACGGCGTTATCGTAATCAGCCTTAGCTATATAATCAGCATCGACAAGCTGTTTTGCTCTTGCGCTTTGCTTATCATAATACACTTGTTTTGCTTTCGCACTTTTCATATTTGCCTGAGCCTGCTGAAGTGCGTACTGGTATTCCTGAGGTTCTATCTCAAACAACACCTGACCGGCTTTAACAAAGTCACCTTCCTTGAAATAACTGCGAAGTAAATATCCATCTATTCTTGCCTCAACCTGAACCTGATATTTAGAAACAACTCTGGCAGGAGATTCATAACTCTTTATGATATCCATTGACTGAACTTTTTCCACAACAATTTCAGGCATTGCAACCTTTTTCATATTAACTTTTTGCATATGGGTGTTATACATTGTAATAAGATATCTTGCCAATATTAACCCAAATATTATGCAAACAATTATTGTAATTCTTTTACGCATAAGCTCTCCAACAATATCCCTGAGGTTATGCACTACGTGCGTGATAGTCTTTCCTTTATAACCTCATCCCTAAACTAACACTTTAATATACTAATATAATAAATTAAAAACAGAAAAATGTACATGCTGTAACATTAGATATTAACCAAATGGCTACTTCATTAATTCAACATTTTTATGATTAAGAACAACTGCCGAATATATTGAATCTACCGAATAAGTTCCCTTAGCCATTGCATCTGCAAGTTCGAATTTCTTTGCATTGATACGTGCTGCAGAATATCCTTGCCCATAGGTTTTTACATTATCAATAATCGAATCATGCCTGTGCGACCATTCAGGTTCTTTAGCAAGAAGCCCCATTGCAAGCCCAAGTATATCATTGTTCACTTGTCTGCCATCCTGTTTTGTTTTGAGTTCACACGCTAGAATTATATCCTGTATATCGTCCGGATTACTGCAAATCCCGAAAAGTTTTTCATATGCCTCTGCCCTGTCAGGTTTGTACTGTTCGGTTCTGTACGTTTTATACACAACGACATCTCTTGTTCCCGGATACTTTTTCAAAAACATGTACAAATCTTTATCAAGTCTTGTTGAAGAATTAAAATCATACAACTTTGCCTGTCTTATCTCATCTGCAGCATCTTTGACCGATGCACCGTTTTTAATCTTGCCGATACATTCATCAAGGAAATAATCCTGCAGGGTTTTATGTCGCATAGAACCCGCTTCACAAGCATCTATAACTTCAGCCGCATCTTCCTTATTTTTACAGACTTCATTTATCTTAGGATACATCTCAACTATATCGTAACGAACAACCTCAGAATCGCCCTTTTGCTCAACAACCAAATCTCTCGTGCCCGGATACACCGTTAAGAAATCATACAAACCTCTGCTAAATTCTTCATTTCTAACGCCCTGACTCAATTTAGCCTGTCTCATTGCATCTGAAGCATTTTTGATCGAAACACCGTCTTGCACACTTCCGATAAATAATTTCAACAGTTCATTATCCAGACTTTTTCTGTATGCGCTGCCCAACTGGCAAGCCTTCAAAACATTTTTCGTATCCTTCTCATCTTTACAAACTTCGCTTACCTCTGAATAAACGTTCATTATATCCTTGCGCAAACTTTCGTATCCCCCATGTTGATCAACAACCAAACCTCTTGTGTCAGGATGAGCAAACAAAAAGTCAAACAAATCTCTGTTAAAACGTGTAGAACCGTCAGCATAAGAAAGTTTTGAATTCTCCATCAGCTTTGTTGTATCTTCAAGACTCTTTCCACTCTTCAAAACCTCAAAGCCGGCCTTTGACAGTTTCAAATCCATACGTTTACCGCCTTCATATGCAGTATCTACAAGTGCGGAATGATATACGGATGAAACTTCTTCTCTTGAGAAGCCCTGATTGAGTCTTTCCTGAAAACTTTCGTGTTCATTTTTATAAGCACAGTCAACAGTATAGTTCACAAAAGGCTTAACCACAGGTTTTGTAAAATATTCATCATAAGCAGACGGAGTTTCAACATACCGGCTATAATTTATTGTATCTGACATAAAATCACGGAAGATAATATTGTCGCAAAGTTTCACATCATTATGATCATAAATACTGTATTCCGGAGTTATATAATCCCGTCTGCGGTCAAACAATTCATCCTCTCTGAACATATCAGGTTCAGGTTCTTCTTCTCTTATATTATCCAAATCAATGTCTTCATATTCTGGAATAATCTGATGAAGACTTGCCTCAACCTCATTGGCAAAATATTTATCATGCCTGCTTTTAAAGGTTATATTAGAATTAACTTTACTTATATAACTAACGTACATACTCTACCTTATTACATCCGTTTACAACGGTTTAATAACCATAAATTATTATTTTTGACAAACTTGCTAGACTTTATTTACAACACTTAATATTGAGAGTAAAATCAAAATTATGTTTCTTAAAAACTTATACAAGCATATTAAATTTTTGTATAACAAAACCTTTTCTTCAAAATATGTTGTAAAAGGGAAATGCAAAGCCTGTGGGAAATGCTGCAGAAGCATAGTGTTTTATGACGGGGATAATATAATTAAAACGGAAGAAGAGTTTGAACAGGCAAAACTTAAAAATAAAAGAATGAAAATGTTTGAAATTTCCGGACGGGATGACACAGACGGAGCTTTGACTTTTGTCTGCAAATCACTCAGACCTGACGGGAAGTGCGGAGCCTATTGGATACGCTCAATGTTTTGCAGAGAATACCCCTTCGTTATCCCAGATTTTATAAGAAATAGCGGACAAACTCTTGAAGGGTGCGGATACACCTTCGGGGTGGATAAAGAGTTTAAAGAATACCTAAAATAAAATACCGGGCAAGTTACCCGGTATTTTTTTATTCACCTAATAATTTTTTAGCCAGCGGCTCTTCGACTTTGCCGTTCAGAGATTTTGAAACCTTCTTGATTTTCTCTGCCATAACTTCCATTTCTTTTGTCCATTGGAAATTATCCAAAACGTATTTTTCGCCTTTCTCAAAGTCGCCATCAACCTGAATACGAATTATTTCCTTAAGCATCTTTTGTGCAGTCGGAACCATTCTGTCAATATGAACGGTCAGTACACCGTCTTCGCTGATTTCTATTGCACCTTCCTTCAGGAAATAATAGTTCTGCATAACAGAACGCACTCTGTGCGCCTGACTCAAAGTAGGTCTTGACTTGAGCATATTATCTGCCGCATAGGTTACAAGAATCTGCTCCTTTTCCTCTTTTGTATACATTCCGTTTTGTTCAAGTACATCAAGCATTGCCAAAGAAGTTACGTCAGCCTTGTTTTCCTCAATAATTGATTTATATTTACCCAAAGCCTCTGTACCTGAATTTGGACCCAATGAGTGAGCGTTTTCATGCCCTATCGTGAACCAGTGATCAGCTTCCTCATTATAATATTTGTGCTGGTCGTGGTTCAGAATTGCATCTAATCTTTCCTGAAGCTTCTTACGCGCATCTTCACTTGTAATAAAACGTATCTGTCTGTGATAAACATTTCTTCTTCCGCCGCCTATCGTGAGAGATAACTTGTCATCATTAGGAAGGTTTTCCGCTAAGGTAATCCCTGCACGGAACTCGCCTACATCACCTGAAACAGTAACCAAATCTACATCAACCATTGTTTGTTTTGATTCCTTATCAGGTGAAATATTCTGAACATATTCATCCTTGAACGGCATATTATCTGCCATCAGCGGCAGATAGTTTTTAACCTTTAACAGCGCTTCTGTACCTTTTTTATTAACAATACCGACACGCCCGCCAAGAAAATCTTTCCCGACAGGAGAAATATTGTATTTTTCTAACAACGTTTTTATTTCTTCTTTTTCAATTGCAGTTTCAGTTAACTGATCGGAATAGTTTTCTCTTGTTATTGTAAACTCTAACGGTGTATCCTGAAGCTCAGCCCACTTCTTGTCCGCATAAGCATCTAGCATCGGGTCTGCCTTTCTCAGTGCTTTTACCTGTAATTCAAGATACTCGTTAAAATCTTTGTTTGTTGAAACCTTAGATGCTTTCTCAAGCTCATCAGCCATAGCCGAAAATTCATCCTTATATTTATCAATATAATCAGTTGCCTTCAGCTCATCTCCATCTCTTTCAACAACGGAACGCTGGTTCAGAATAGTTCTGACTTCTTCAATTTTGCCTTCATTAAGCATTTTGAGAATAATGTACTGAAATTCTTCTTTACACAAATCCTCAGGATAAACACCCTTACCGTAGGTTGAATGAACATCCTTTGCTAGTTCAATGATATTTGTTTCTCTGTCTAATGCACAAACCCCTTTTTGTGCATCATACAAAATCTTGGTTAATTCAGCCTGTTTGTTGCCTTTAGCTATTTCTTTGTTGAGAAATTCCTCAAACGGCAGGTTATGAACATTATCCAGTTTCTTATTCACACCTTCCAATATATATGCAGCTTTGACAAGATATTTCAAGGCCTCTTTATCACCGTCAGCAAGTGCCTGATACTCAGGAGCATCTTCTGCAAGCATTTTTTTTGTAACAAGATAATCTTTATGAGTTCTCTTTTCCAACTCTTCCATACTCAAATTTAATTCATAATCTATCATATCTTCTTCCTTTCAAACATAAAACAATTATACACTATCGAATACGGTTTCGTCTACATTAAAAAAGCCCCCGGTTTCCCGGAGGCTTTATTATCTTCATCTTCTCGATTATGCTGCTACTGCGTAGTATTGATCGATAAGAAGTTGTTGTTGATCTGCAGGAAGAGAGTTGAAGTAAGCTTGTTCCTGTGGATTGAGCATATTGTAGAAATCAGGTACAACTGTTTGGCTTGTCAATCCTGTAAAGATACCGATGTTTGCCGGATTTTTAGCAATTGCTAATGCATTTTGTGAGATTGTATTATTTGCATTGTAACCAATTTGTTGTTTTGCTATATCTAAGATTGAATTTCTTAATTGTTTGAATGTAGCTACCTTTTGTCTGGTTGTCAATGGGTTACCTGTTTCTTGAGATAATTTGTAAACTCCACTGTTATTGCTTGCGAAACGTTCAACCTGAGCCATTGCTCTGTCTTTTACAGCTTGCAGACCTTTCAGCCAGCCGCCATTTTCTGCATTTTTAGCATCTTTAAATGTGTTATAGTATTCACTGAGTTTACCCTGTACTGCAGGTCTACCCTGAGTAGTTGCAGTTGCAGCTTGTGCTGATTGTCCGAACAGATAGGTCTTTGCATTTCCTATATTTTTCCAAGAATCAACGAATGTTTTACCAACAGCATTTTTGATACCACTCAAACCGTTGTATTTTGATGCTGCACCAGCTGCTGCTTGAGCTGCTTCTTCGGCAGTAGCACCATTAGCTAAAGCTTCTGCACTAGCAGCGCTACCTGCTGTTGCTTGTGCATAACTTCTAGCACCAACTGCTGTTGCAGCTAGTGTTGCAGCACTTGAACCCATTGACTGCCATGCTGCTTCTGCTTCAGCATCAGTTGTTGCAGTTGCTATATTGTAGCCGGCTTTAACTGCACCAACGCCGCCTACAACAGCACCGGTTGCCAATAATATTGGTGTAAGAGCACCACCTGTTAAAACATTACCTGCAATAAATGCACCTGCTATTAATACTGATTTCAATGTGCTTCCAAGGCTCCATTCGCCTTTCTCATTTTTAAATGGGCTTGTTATAAAATTCCAAACACCTTTACCGATGTTCTTCAAAGCGCCAAAAATTCCGATCTTACCGTCATCTTTACCGTCTTCTGTGTTATCACGCTGCTGAGTTGGAGCATAAGTCGGTGATGTTGATGGTCTAAATATCGGAGTTGTATTAATTGGATTTATCAATCCAGGATAATTTTGATTTCTGTTGTTGTAATAATCTACCAAATAAGGGTTGTAACCATAATTTCCAGTAACCAATGATGTCATAATAATTCCTTTCCGAATTTCTTCTTGATAGTGTGAGTAACGTGTTGTTATAAAATTGTTCAGCTGAAGTCAAATATATGCACTTTTTCTGCCCTGGTCCCGCATACCGTAATGCCATCAGAAATTAAGTACGCAAATAATTTACGCACCTTTACCTGATAATTCCCGGTAAGACGATTAGAGCTACGTATTGTGTAGTGTGTTGTAATATATATTGTGTGTGCACTATTCCAATGTGTACAAAGCGTATGCATCCGTCTAATGCTATATAATCCTAATATCCTGAGATATTAAAATCCGTGTTGATATGTAATTGTATTCAGACTGCATACTGAATGTACGCATCCTGTAATGCTATATAATCTCAATATCCTGCGATATTAAAATTCGTATTAATATGTAATTGTATTCAGACTGCATACTAAACGTACGCATCCTGTAATGCTATATAATCTCAATATCCTGCGATATTAAAATTCGTATTGATATGTAATTGTACTCATGCTGCATACTAAATGTACGCAACAAACTTAACTACTCAGATAACGCAATTATGCATGCGCACCTGTGCAATCCTGTGTGTAGTGGTGTAACTGATATAAAATAGTAATTATGAAATAATATATATAAATCTACCAATGACGGTAGGATTATTTTCCTTACAACATCCGAAGATATAGAGATTAAACCCTTATATACCGTACTCAGATGCCGCTACCTTATAGATAACTTTTTATTTAGTTGTAGTCTTACTTAATCACCAAAGAGCAATTTGTACGACCTTGTCGAGAACATACTTCAAATAAGCTATCCTGTTTGATAGTTATCTTATCCCAAGTCTATTAACATCTTAATTCCCGTACCTATATAAAGTTTTTTTTTTTGCCCGAAATTGCCTATTTTAAAGGAATATTCCCAAAACACAGTAATAACGTACTTTTTCAGCTTAACATTTGTTAACATTTTTGTAAGTAAAATGTTTAACAAGAAGGAATAGTACGGAAAGAGATATGAGTAAAACTGATATAAACTGCGGGAATGGCACACCAAAAACGTATTTCACGCAATCAACCCTTATATATTCAATAAAGAACCTGACAACAGAATACAGTATCAGGTACCATGCAGTAATAACACCGTAGTTATCCTTATACTTTTTCATGACAAGATAGAGGATAAGAAAGATAAGCACATCAAGAAGTGACTCATACAAAAACGCCGGATGGAAATGATTCGAGGAAAAATAACGATCCGGTCTGAACTGTGGCTTTACGTACAGCCCCCACGGGAGATTTGTAGGAAGTCCGAACGCCTCCGAGTTAAAAAAGTTGCCCCATCTTCCTATTGCCTGGGCAAGAGGAAGCCCCATCGCAAAAATATCACACAGTTTCAGAAACGGCATACGGTTCAGTTTAGCCTGAAAAAATAACACGATTAATCCGCCCAAAATTGCGCCGTGAATGGACAACCCACCCTCTCTCAACGCAAAAATCTCCATCGGATTTGATGAGTATTGAGCAAAATTTAATAAACAATAATACAACCTTGCACCAATTATTCCGCCAAGTATTACAGATGTTGCAATATTAGAAACCAGATTAATACGAAAATACTCAACCATTGCTATTCTGTTTGATACTAGAACTCCTACAAAAATTGCAAACGCAAGTATTATCCCGTAATAATATATATTGAACCCGAATACGGTAATATAAGCACAATCAGGAGGAGTAAACATCAATATGCAGATCCTGTATAGCCAAGTTTAACCAACACTTTTTCCATATCAGAAATATGAGCATTAACTTCAACAGTCTTTTGTTCAGAGTTAATCATCTCGATATATTTCCTGTAGTTTGCAATAGAGGTTAGATAACCTTCTATCATTTTTTCCTTCACATCTGGTGATGCATTTTTATATATTTCCGCTGCAGGAACGTCTGATACAACATTTCCGTCCTCATTCGTCGATGCGACTTCGTCACATCCGAGAAGGGAATCTGCATTATTTTCCTGGGCAACTGCCAGTGAATAATACGTATTTGCATACTTTGAATTGATACTCAGAGCTCTGTTCAGTTCTCCAATAGCCTTCGGATACTGTTTCGCATTAATATACGCTACGCCCAGGTTATAATGGGTTTCATATACATTGTTATCTAAATCAAGACTTGCTTCCAGTCTTTCAATTGCAGAAGTATAATCACCCTTCTCCATATATGACTTTGCAGCATTATTCAATTCCTGTACTGCCATATTATTTATACATGCTGTTGATATTACAGCAACAAACAGAATTGTTACAATAAATATCGCCTTTTTCATAAATATCTCCCGGGGTAAATAAACTATTTATCCCCAAATCTCCCACTTTTATTTGTATCAGAACGGTTTTGTCTGATTAAGTTTTAATCTCAGTTCTCTAAATCTCGCAATATCTTCCTGAGAACGACCTGATTCTTTAAACACAGCCTGAGATGACGGATGTACCATCAAAACATAATCCATATGTATCTCAAGGAAATTGTATCTTCTTGGCGGTTGCTTTGAATTTCTTGAATAAATCTCAGCATTCGTTACAGCCAAAAATCTTCTTTCCTTATCATTCAGCAAATCTGTAAGTTCTCTGTTTGTGTTTGTATATTTTGAAACATGAACAGTACCTTTGATGTCATGATCAGCTGTCAAAATACTAACTTCTATAGGTATTGTGTCGTTATTTTTTGCCATAATTTGAGTTTCCTTTTAGATAATTTTATAACAATTTATATATTATGTCTAGTATGTTAAATATTTTCACAGTCGCAATCGGGGAATAATCAGTCTTCTTTTGGGCTTTCAATCTCGAGCAGTTTTTGTTTAACCTCAGCGCCCCCGATATACCCAGAAATTTTACCGTCAGAGGCTATAATTCTGTGACATGGGATAATAATCGGGATAGGATTTTTATTGCACGCATTTCCCACTGCGCGCACAGCGTTTTCAGCAGATATAGACTTTGCAACATCTTTGTATGTACGAAGTTCTCCGTAGGGAACGGTTAGTAATTCAGACCATACTGTCTGTTGAAAATCTGTTCCTGAAGGGTTAAGTGGCAAATCAAAGTCTTTTCTTTGCCCTAAAAAATACTCATTTAGCTGAACATTTGCCTCCTTTAAAACGTCCGTTTCAATTTGCTTGGCATTAAGCGGCTGTTTCATGCACATATAATATACATTCGTTATAAACCCGTACTCTTCAGCAATCCCCAGTTTACCTATCAAAGTTTCATAATAAAACACTCTTTTCATAACTGGAATAATACCATATTATTTTACACATGGCTCAATCTTAAAAAAAGATATATAATACAATTTGGACGGAATAACAATGGATTACCAAAAAGGAATAAGTATTATAATACCCGTATTCAATGCTGAAGCATTTATTGAAAAATGCCTTAACAGCGTTGTAAACCAGACATTAAAAGAACTGGACATAATATGTGTTATAGATAAAAATTCCACTGATAATTCTGTAGCTATATGTCAAAAATATGCTCAAGAAGATAACAGAATCAGAGTATTAACCCCACAGAAAGGAACCGGTGCCGGATATAACAGAAATATCGGAATAGAAACTATAACAAAAGAATATACGGGTTTTGTTGATGCTGACGACTACACCGACAACGATTATTTTGAAAAACTTTATTCTTGCGCCCAATCTTATGATGCCGATATTGCAATGGCCGAAATCAAAGTTATAGATTATGAAACCAATACAGTTGGTTTTGAAAGAAGATACCCATATACAATTGAATACACAATCTATGACAAAATGTCACTGATACAAGAAGGTGTCTGTTGGGATAAAATATACAAAACCGATTTAATTCACAAAAATAATATCCGTTTCCCGGAGAATGTTCTGCACGAAGATAACATGTTCACCCTGGAAGTACTTGAAGCAGCAAATAAACTTATTACTGTCCCAGGTATCTTCTACCACTGGATAAGAAATTCCGGCTCTGTATGTTTTAACAATGATTATGAAACAAAACGCAGAGATGATGCAAACACTGTAATGGATATGGTTATTCAACACGTTAAAAATAAAAAATATAACTATGCTACATCAAAGTTGATTTTTGATTTTATGGTGTCACACTTCGGCGTACTTGCATTACAATCTCAAGAATACAGAATACCACTGGCTATTGCACTTAATACCGCACTAAAAAATGCAAAAGATTACTATGAATAAATGTTTGTAGTAAAATATCTGTTATGCGAGAGAAAATTATAGTCAGTGACTTTGACGGAACAATAACGAAAACAGATACTCTGTCAAAATTTTTAGAAGATTATGCCGATGATAAATGGCTGGACATTGAAAATGACTGGAGAGACGGTAAATTCGGTTCTCAGGAATGTCTGGTCAGACAGTTTGCTCTTGTGCCTAATCTTACCCCAAGGCTTGTCGATGAGTTTCTTGACACAATGAGTATTGACGAAGGATTTATACCTTTTTGTAAAATGGCTCAGTACAACAATATTCCCGTTGTTATTTTATCTGACGGACTGGACTATTTTATAAATAAGATACTGGAAAAAAATAATATTGATTTTGTTAATGTAATAACAAATCACGCATATTTTGATGACAGAGGAAAATTTATAATAGAATTTCCGAATGACTCTAAACATTGTACAAACAATGCAGGAACATGCAAGTGCAAGGTAGTAAAAAACCTTAAAAAACTCTATAAACAGGTTATATACGTAGGAGACGGGGCATCTGATTTTTGTGTATCAAAAGAACCTGACATAGTATTTGCAAAAGCCGGGCTTGCGGAATATTGCACACAAAACAACATTGAACACAAAAAGTACAAAACCTTTAATGATATTTCAAACGAAATCTTTTAAATCTTACTTATTTCTTTCGGCAAATGCATCTACATGTTCTCTGAAATTGTCGATATATTTCTTATACGACTCAACAAGAGTTTCAAACTCGCTGATAGGCATAAGCTCAAGAGCTTTTCTTTCTACCTCAATAATAGGAAAAATCTTTGACTGCATATATTCACGTCCTTTTTCGGTAAGATAAATATGCATGTTAGGATATTTTCCCGCTCTCAGTTCAATAAATTCTTCCTTCTGAAGTTTCTTAATTGTAGAGTTTACGGTCTTCTTATTAAGATAACTTATTTCAGATATTTCCTTTTGAAGGCAACCTTCGCCTAAATCCAAAATAGAAGACATAACAATAAATGCACCTTCAGGAACATTTTTCGCTGAAAGCAACTTTTCATATATGCTGCTTATCTCACTCAGCATACCGTTTATATGTCTTAATTTATTGTCGGCGCTTAAAATTGGCATAATAACCCCTTTTTCATTTTAAACATAATAACACGAAACCTGATATTAAAAGAAAAAAATTTACAAAAGTTAATGGTCCGAACTCAGACCAGTTTTTTTTACAATTAGCCATGACATGCGCACTATAAAAGAATTTCAAGAACTATGTCAAATAAAGATGAAAGTTTAATGTATGTGTGGAACAAAATACTAAATTTCACAAAATAGTCTGAATTCGGACTATTTTTTATAACCTTAATATTCAGATAAAACAAGACATTTAAAAAATTTACAAAAGTTAATGGTCTGAGTTAAGACCATTTACATTTAAAATCTTGTATGATATCTTGTAAAAAATATGGCACATAAATGTGCCAATGGGAAACTTTAGTGAGGGAAAAAAATGATTTGTTTAGAAGAAGAAAAAAGACTTACGGATGCAGAGATTAAAGAATTGGATGCTGAATATGATTCTTACGGAGATACTGTTCACTATTCACCGGATCCCAAAGTTTTTGCAGGTTGTGAAGGGTCTTACATGTATGACTCAAATGACACACCTTATTTAGATTTACAGATGATGTATTCTGCTTGTAACTTCGGTTACAGAAACCAAAGAATTAACGATGCAATTTTGGACCAAATGAACACAATGCCACAACTTTGTCCAAAATTTTTATATGATTACAAACCAATGTTAGCTAAGAAAATGGCTGATATGAACTATAAGAGATTTGGTGAAAAAGGAAGAATCCACTTCAACGTCGGTGGTGCACAGGCAAACGAAGATGCACTCAAGGTAATCAGAAACTATACCGGCCGTAACGCAGTATTTGCATTCCAGGGTGGTTACCACGGAAGAACCATCGGTGCAACCTGTATGACATCTTCTTTCCGTTACAGAGAGAAATATGGTCACTTCGGGGACAGAGCTCAGTTTATTCCGTTCCCTTATTGCTTCCGTTGTCCTTACGGCATGAAATGTGATTCTTGTAACCATTTCTGCGTAAAACAAGTAGCAAAAATGTTTGAAAGTGAATACAATTCATACTACGATCCTAAGACAGGCGAATGCGAATTTAAGGCATTCTACTGCGAACCTATCTTAGGTACCGGCGGATATATTAATCCACCTGAATGGTATTTCAGAGAATTAAAACAAATACTTGATGAACACAACATTATGTTCTGTGTTGACGAAGTTCAGATGGGTATGTTCAGAACAGGTAAGCTTTGGGCAATTGAAAACTATGGTGTTACACCTGATATCATGTCATTTGCTAAATCTATTACAAATGGTATGAACCCGCTTGCAGGTTTCTGGGCAAGAGAAAAATTTATTGCACCTGATGTATTTACACCGGGTTCTGCTCACTCTACATACTGTTCTAACCCTATGGGTGTAAGAGCTGCTTATGAAGTTATGAGCATAGTTGAGGAAGATGAAAAACAACTCGAACACGATATCCCTATTAAGTCTGCAAGATTTATGAACGGATTAAAATACTTACAATCTAAATATAAATCTATCGGAGATGTTGACGGTATCGGTTTCGCATTAAGAATGGAATTAACTCAGGAAGACGGTATTACACCAAACAGAAAGTTATGTGATGCTTTACAGGAAGAAGGTCTGAAGGGCGACTTGTCATACAACGGCAAGAAGTGCGGTCTTGTTCTTAACAATGGCGGTTTCTACAAGAATATTATCACTCTTGTTCCGCAATTGTACATTTCTAATGATGAAATCGATATGGCTATCGATTTGTTCGATCAGTTGTTCAGCAGATTGGATAAATAATAGTGTCATTAGACTTTGAACTATTAAATGAGGATAGAACTACGAGTCGTGCCGTGTTGTTATTTCACGGCATGACTGGTAGTCCGTACGAGATGAAAAAGTACGGACAGTATTTGTGTTCTTTAGGTTATGATGTTTTTTGCGACTGTTTACCCGGACACGGAGATAAGGTAGAAGAAATCTACACCGTATCCTATAAAGATTGGCTCAACCATGCATACAACAGGTTTGAAGAGCTCAGGGGTAAATATGATGAAGTGTATTTATCAGGATTATGTTTAGGGGCGGTTTTAGCACTTGCAATCGCTGAAAAATACCCTAATCAGGTTGACGGTATTATTGCACTCTCAACAACCCTCTTCCTTGACGGTTGGAGATTGCCTTGGTACAAAGTGCTTATTCCTATCGGACTTTCCACCATTGACAGATTTTATTATACATATCCTGAATGTGAACCGTACGGAATCAAGAATATTAAAACAAGACGAATTGTTAGCAAACTACTTGAAAAAAGCGACGTTGGAATGGTTGATTTCCCTATGACATGTATATTTGAATTACTTAAACTTTCAAGACATGTCAGAAATAAAAAATTACTGAGAAAAATAAACACACCTATTTTGTTTATTCACTCTAAAGAAGATGACCTTACAAGTCCGAGAAGCGCACACGTCGTATATAATGAGATATCTTCAGCAGATAAAAATATGATTATTCTCAACGACAGTTATCATATGGTTTTGTATGATAACGAGAAGGATTTTGTATTTGAAACTGCGGGAAACTTTTTAAATTCGCACTCAAAAGTTAAGGAGTGTGTTCCATGTTAGTAACAATCATCAGATATATATTTGTTATTAATGCTGTTCTTCTCGGCTCAATGATTGTTTACGGCAAACTTTTTGTTTTCAAAAAGAAGAAACCGCAGTTTGTATCTGACTATTGCGCAACAATAGCAGGTTTAATCGGAGCATATTCTCTGCTGTCAATAGCTTTGGCGTGGTTCTTGCCGGGTACTAACGCAAAACTTCTTATGCTTGGCTTTGCGGTAGCACCTTTCTTAATCGGGTTATTGGCAAGCTATCACACAGAAAAATATTATACGGCAGTTCAGGTTATTCTTATTGCACTGAGCGCAGCATTTGTTTTATCATAAGGTTTTTAAATGAATTATGTATTTTTAGATTTTGACGGAGTCTTGTTTGACACACTAAGAGAAGCATATATATTATGCCGATATGCGTATGACGGAACAGACTATTTTGAGCCGGTAAATGAAGAAGAGTACAAAAAATTATACAGATACAAATTTCTTGTTTATAACTCATGGCACTACTATTACCTTATGTCACTGATAAGGCAAAACCTGACAGACAGTGAACTTATAGCCGAATACAAAAAGCTTTTAAACAACAGGGATACAAAAGCCGAAAAATTATTTGACGAAAAATATTATTCAGCAAGAAAAGATTTAATGGAAAACCATCACGATTTTTGGGATAAACTTGAAAGCCCGTTCCAGTTTTTCTATGAACTGAAACAGCACACAGATGGATTACATACCCCGATAGTGTCAAAAAAGAACAAAAAAGCTATCATATACAGACTTTCTCAATACGGATTAAACCTTGACGAAAACCAGATTTTCGGGAAAGATGAACTTGAAGGTTACGCAACAAAAGCTGATTTTATTGCTGAATATATAAATATAAACCGAATAAATAGGGCTTATTTCATTGACGACAATTCCAATAATCTGAAGCCTTGCGAAAAATTCCCTGAAATAACACCGCTTCTTGCCGGATGGGGAAATATTGCAATCGAAGAAAAAGGGTTAAGTTATAACGAAATAATAAACATAATATTCAAAAATTAAATATTTACCCCTGAATATTTACCCCTGAATATTTACCCCTACCCCTCAGATATCGGAGAGACACCCCAATTCAGTTTGTTTCTTAAAATCGGGTAAAAATTATAATCTTTTGGGAAAGCGAGTTTTGCCCTGTATTCATATTGTTCAATAGTAACTTCTTTTAGTTCGGTTATTTTTTCCTGTCCGTCAGCCGAGACGTCAAGAACATCTTCAGTACTTTTGATAACTATTTTTTCCGTTGCAGGTACGACAAGAGGTCTTGCTGTCATAGTATGTGCACAAATAGGCACAATGACCATTGCTTCAAGCCTTGGGTAAACAATCGGACCGCCTGCAGACAAACCGTATGCGGTTGAGCCTGTCGGAGTTGCAACTATTATCCCGTCTGCAATATAATCACTAACCAGTTTATCGTTTATATACAAATTAAACTTTGAAGTTCTTATGGAAGAATGACCTTTTACCACAAAATCATTGAGAGCAGTAAGGTTCGCAGATTTCAGCATCAGACGATCTCTAACCTTATAATCTTCGTGTTTAATAATATCCCCTAACGATTTTGCATCAGAATGTGTAATCAAAGATAAAAAACCGAGTCGCCCTGCATTGATACCCATAACCGGAGTAGCAGACTTTGCATAAAATCTTGACGACTTCAAAACGGTTCCGTCACCGCCCACTGCACAAACCAAATCATAGCCCTGCTTAAGATTATCTATATCCAATAAGTCGTATTTTATACCGTTTTCGCCTAAATTTGACTTTATCGAATCTATAACCTTCTCAGTAGATGAAGCTTTTCTGTTTATAACAACTGCAAGTTTTTTTGTCATCATTAACCTTTCATAATCTGCGCAACGGATAAATAATTACATAATTTACCCCTTTACCCCTAACCGACGTTTTTGTAGTTTATCATCATTTTCTTAGAGTGCATCATATATTTTTTTGTTTCCTCATTTTCAGGATTCAGGTCATACGCTTTTGAAAAATCAAGATATGCCTTCGGGAAATCCTGAAGCATATAATATGCCATACCACGATTATAATAAGCACGTTCATCGTTAGAGTCAATATTTATAACCTTTGTACAATCTTCAATAGCGCCTGCATAATCTTTGACAACACATCTCAAAGCACCTCTGTTTGTAAGCGCCTTCAGATGGTCAGGGTTTATGGAAAGTGCCTTATTATAATCTCTTAATGCCAATTCTTTATTATTTAATTTGTACGCAAGCACCCCTCTGTTATAGTATGCATCAGCATCAGTCTGACAGATTAAAATTGCACTGTTCATATCTTCAAGTGCTTTTTTATCTTTGCCGTCTTTTGCATACAAAAGTCCTCTTGCAACATACGCCTGATAGCATTTAGGGTTAAAATCTATGGCCTTTGTATAATTGATTATTGCAGAACCTGTGTTATTTAACTGTTCTTCAATAACAGCCTTATTGAAATACAATTTTGAATCATCCGGTTTGTAAGATATTGCCTTTGTGAAATCCTTAACCGCACCTGCCAGATCATTCAGTTCATATTTTGCAATTCCTCGGTTGTAATATATATCAGATGCTCTGTGAGCGTATGTAAGAGCAATTGTGTAATCTCCGATTGCCCCCTGATAATCTTTATTCTTCATTTTCAACAGTGCTCTGCTGTTATACCCCTGAACATTCTTCGGATCCAGTTCCAAAAGTTTTGTATAATCAGCCATTGCCTTTTCGCTGTTACCCGATTTTTCATATGCATAAGCTCGGTTTACGTAATTCTCTTTTATTGTTTTATCCAGCGCAATACTCTTTGTAAAGTATGTGATTGCCGATTTATAATTATCAAGTTTTAAATAATCAACACCTATTGAATACAAAATCGGGGCATCACTGCTTGTAAGTACAAGCGCCTTATTGTAGTGAGAAATAGCCTTTTCGTACTCTTTTTGCTTATCATACATGCCTGCAAGCGCAAGATGTGCCTCAGGATCATTTCCGTTAAGTTCAGTCAGCATCTCATAGTCATCCAGTGCAGCCTTTTGGTTATCAATTTTTTCATACGCAACAGCTCTGTTTACAAGTGCATCTTTTGACTTCGGATTGATTTCCAGCGCCTTTGTATAATCTTCTATTGCGCCGTTATAATCTTTCTGTTTCTCAAATTTTATAGCCCCTCTGAGAACATATGAATAATCTGATTCATTCAGATAAAGCGCACGTTTTATATCTTTAAGCGCATCCTCTGTTTTATCAAGGTTTTTCTCAGCTATTGCCCTTGCATAATACGCTTTTTCGTACATCGGCTTAAACTCTAAAATCTGATTACACTCTTCCAAAGCCTCTTTGTACATATTACATTTAAGATAATGTTCAGCCCTTAGATAGTATAAATCAATGTTTGAATTATTTTTCTTGATTCGTGCATTAATAAGTTCAAGTTCTTTTTCAGCCTGCGCAGCTTTTGCTTCTTTTTCTGCTTTTGCAAGCTCTTCTGCTTTCTGGGCTTCAGTTTTTACGACTTCTTCTTTTTCGTTTTCGGCAGAAGTTTCCGCAGCCTGTTCACTAACCTCCTGTTTTGCAGTTTCAACAATCTGTTCTTCCACTTTTTCAGTCTGTTCATTCGGCATCACAAAAGACATTTCTGAAACAGGCACCACCTGAGAAATAGCGTTTGACACGGCTTCCGACTGAACAGGTTCAGTCTCTTCCACATGTGTATATTCGCCAATATCAGTAACAAGTTCTTCTTCATCAAATCCCTTCACTGAGGATATTGCAGACAAATTGGCCTCAACCGCATCAGGCTGTTTTACAGGTTTCGGTTTCACATCAGCTGATGTCTTTTCAGGTTCCATCTGTATAGATTTATATTTTTCTGATTCATCAAGATTCAGCCCTATCTCCTTTGGAATCTTTTTCTCCTGTTTTACCTGTGTCTGCTGTGCACGAGGACATATAACTAACTCATCCTGTTCTTCTGCATTTGCCGTAAATGTAATTTTTTCTTGCTTTACGCTGTCTTTACTCGAATATCCGTCATAAAAGTTATAATCATCATCAGAATATATTCTGCGGGAATAATCTGAAAAAGAAAGTATATCATACTCATCCTGAGGGTTATAACTACCCAGCCCTGAAAAGGATCTGTTAATATAAAACCTTTCTGTATCATTTGTTATATCAACAAACGGTAATACATAATTGTCATACCACGCATAACTCTCATCAAGAATATCGACACAAGGCGCGATATACTCAAAATTCTTCACTTCCTGAAGATCAGGTTTCTTTGCATAACCGTTTTGCTGAACCAAAAGCAACAATGCAAACAATAACAAATATTTATTAAATCTTTTTATTTTCATAACTTACCTATAATTTTACAGATTCTTCTATTTTTAAAACCAAAGGTGTTTTCCCTTGTGCCGATATACCGTTTTTAAACCCTTCAACATCAGCATTTATCTGAGGGAAAGTATTGTAATGCATTGGAACAACCGTTTTTGCTCCAATCCACTCAGAGGCAATAACCGCATTTTCAACATCCATTGTATAATGTCCGCCTATCGGCAATATTGCAACATCAGGCTTATACACCTCGTTTAACACTTTCATCTCTGAATTAAGACAGGTATCGCCCGCGTGAAATATTCTCTTACCCTCTATCTCAAACAAATATCCGACAGGACATCCAGTATATGTCCCGTCATCAGCAGAACTTGAATGAAACGCAGGAAGCGCTATAACACGTCCCCAGTCATAGGTTACCCAGCCGCCTAAAGAAATACCGTTAACATTTACACCGTATCTTGCACAGTATTTTGCAAGTTCAAACACAGCCGTAATCAATGCCCCTGTTTGAGATGCTATCTGAGGAGCCTTTCCTAAATGGTCAGCGTGACCATGGGTTACAAATATATCCGTTGTACCTGAATAATCATAACCCTGACATTTAACAAGGAACGGATCAACTAATATTTTACTTCCTTTTGTCTCTATTTCAAAAGCACTGTGACCTAAATATTTTAATTTCATTTTAAGCTCCTGTGATTTGTGATACCTGTTTATTTCTATATATAAATTTTACCATTCACAAAAATAAAATACAAAGGGTTAGAAGGGGGTAAATGTATAGAGGTAAATGTATAAGGGTAAATGGGATAAATATTCATGCTAAAATATTAGTATGAGCAACGATTATGAGAAGTTAATGCGCAAATGCCTTTCACTTGCTAAAAAGGGGAAAGGGAAAACATCTCCAAACCCAATGGTAGGGTGTGTCGTTTTGGATAAAAATGACAATATTATCTCAACAGGTTACCATCACAAATACGGAGAAAATCACGCAGAACGTGACGCTCTTTTAAAATTAAAAAACGGAGAAGAAAAAGGAGGAACACTGATTGTAAATCTCGAACCTTGTTCACACTTTGGCAAAACTCCGCCTTGCGCTGATCTTATAATTGAAAGAGGAATAAAACGGGTTGTTATAGGCTGCAAAGACAATAACCCAAAAGTTAACGGCGGAGGAATAAAGAAACTTAAAGCTGCAAATATTGAAATAGTTTCAGGCGTGCTTGAGAACGAATGCAGAAAACTTAATGAAGTGTTTTTCACAGATGTTGAGCAAAAACGAACTTTTGTTGCCCTAAAAACCGCAACGACCATAGACGGAAAAATCTCTTCAGCCAACGGTAATTCAAAATGGATAACCTCAGAGAAATCAAGGATTTACGGGAAGAAATTAAGAACCTATTATGATGCAATTCTGACAAGTTCTAACACAGTTATTGCAGACAACCCGACAATGAAGCATAAAACGAAAATAATTCTGGACAGAGAACTTAAAACGAATTTTTCATCAAACATATACAAATCAGGAAAAATAATACTTGTAACAAATAAAACCGAAACAGTGAAAAACATACCGAATAACGTTAGAATAATTGATTGCAAAACAAAAAATAATGAGTTTGACCTAAAGGAATTACTAAAAAAACTGTATGCACTTGGAATAAAATCAGTCTTTGTTGAAGGCGGGGGAAAACTTGGAGGAAGTTTTATAAGAGAAGAACTCCCCGACAAGATATACCATTTTATTGCACCGAAAGTGCTAAATGATAACAGCGGCAAAAGCTGTTTTGACGGGGATAACATTATGAAAATTTCCGGCTGCAAAAACTTTAAAACCGAAAATGTTAAACAACTCGGAGACGATATATTGGTAACATACACAAACTAAAAGACACCCGAACGGGTGTCTTTTAGTTTATATTTATGAAGTAGTAGTATTATTTGTGCTTGTTGTAGATGATGAACTACTGCTACTGCTACCGCTACCGCTCGAGCGACCACCGACTCTGACACTTGTTGTGGCACCAGTTTTATCCGTAACAGCACCTGTTGCTTCACCTGCATTGTTTTCCTGCTCTTCTTCTGATGCTTCATCAGATGCATCAAAGCTTGCAGTTGTTTCATCCATGTAATCTTCGTGTTGAGAGATCATATTATCCAGGCTATCTACGTGAGTACGCAGTTCTTCACCACTGTTACCAAATTTATTTTCATCACTCATGTTCTTAAACATCTTGCCTGCTGCAGTACCAATCATTAGTATTGAAGCAGCAAACATTATTGCACTGGCAATAGCAGCCGGACCATCAAGTGCAGCCGGACCTGCCCAAATCTTTGGTATTGAACCTAATGCCATAGCAACACCTAATGCGACACCTGCAACAGTAAGCAATATTGCATCAACCATAGCCACAGTGCCTAAGTCATTACCTACCTCAAGAAAATCTGAAATACTTGTACCATTTTCAACCATACCACGGGCTTCATTACCCATAGATTCATATTCTTCAAGGCCCTCACGTTTTTCTACCATACCATCTTCATATTCAGAAAAATCAGTTTCGCCGAGAGCATCAATTTGCGCCTGTATGTCCGCAACTCTCTTAGCATCACCTGCCGCCTGAGCATCAGCAAGTGCTATTTGCAACTCAGCCATCTGATTAGATGATTCACTCGCAACAATTGTATAATTATCACAGTATTCCTGATATGCTTCCATATCCTCATTCATTGAGTCAAGGTTATTGACAAGTGAATCATTTTGACCATCAAGTGTTCCGATATTATCACCGTTAGCATCACTAAAGGATTCTCTTGTATCAAAACCCGGGTCAAATATATTCGCAAAACTGAATACCAATGCTAATGCAGCCCCTGCGGTACATATTCCTGCCCAAACAAGAGATACAAAACCGTTTGTTGCGGAACTCGTTGAAGCCTCTTTTGCTGTTTCGGCCGTTGCGGCAGCCGTTCCTCCAGCTGCTCCACCAGCTGCTCCACCCGCTGCTCCACCAGCTGCTGCTCCTGATGCTGCTCCTGATGCTGCTCCAGCTGCCGCACCGCCTGCTGCTGCGCCACTTGCTGCTGCAGCTCCGGCTGTACTGCCCAAGCCTGCAACTACAGCTGCACCTGCCGCTGTTCCCGCAGCTGCCGCACCTACAGAAGCCGCCCCTGCACCAAAACCGGCCTCTTTGCCTGAGAAATCATCCTCTCCGTCACCATCAAGATCCATACTCATGGCGTCCCTGCCCCGCTGCTTACTTTCAGCATCACTGTACAATACATCATCGCGTTCATCCTCAGTCAAAAAACTTTCAGCATACTTAATCTGAGATGCGGTCATGTTTATCTCAGTTCTATGCATTAAAAGTTCTTTTGCGTTCTTCGCCGTGATTTGGGTTTCAACGCCATTGTACGTTACAGGCTTTACGCCCATAAGTGACTCCTTGTCTTTTTGGTATTTACTTACATCTGTTTTCTCCGCCCGATTTTTGACGCATGTATCCCGCAATCCATAATGCACGAACACATTCTGCCCGTCATCGAGCGAACGTAACTATACATATTTATATTACTCTTACGATAACGGCACACCTTTAAAAAATATTTAGAACGGACCAAAAAAAATTTACATAAGTTTATAAAACAAAAAATTGTATACACACTAACATAATAAAAAGACACCCGATGGGGTGTCTTCTAATTTATATTTACTAAGTTTTTTTACCATCATCGTCATCATTATTCTTGCGACCGCCGACTCTGACACTCGTTGTATCACCGGTTTTATCCGTGACGGCACCGGTTGCTTCACCTGCATTTTCTTCTTGTTCTTCTTCTGATGATTCATCCAATTCGTCATAGGTTCCAAGAGTCTGATCCATGTAATCCTGATGCTGGTTTGCCATCTCAGTAAGTTGATCGGCATGAGACTGAAGTTCATCACCATTGTTACCAAATTCAGATTCATTATCAGCATTCTTGCCCATACTTCCTGCAGACCATCCAAGTAAGCCTGCTGTAGCACCATACATTGCAGCAGCTAAACCGCCTGAAATACCGTCAATCGCAAACGGACACTTAGGTATTACAACAATGAGAGCAATGATACCTGCTAATGCTGCAGCAACCGATAATAAAATCATATTAGTTTTTGCAACAGGTGCTAAGGTATTACCAACTTTCAAATAATCAGCAATTATTTTAGAATTTTCAGTCATACCTACGGCTTCATTGTTCATATAACTATATTGTTCTAAACCTGCACGTTTTTCCTCCATACCTTCTTCGTATTCTGAAAGATCTGCTCCTTGGAGTTCTGCTATTTTAGCCTGGATTTCAGCTATTCTGTTTGTATCTCCTGCTGCCTGAGCATCAGCAAGTGCTATCTGCAGTTCAGCCATTTGGTTTGAAGCTTCTGTAGCAGCACTAGTATAATTCTCACAATGTGCTTTGTAGTCCTCCATATCCATATTCATAAGATCCATATCATTCACTAGACCATCCTTTTGTCCATCTAGTGTACCGAGATTATCTCCGTTAGCATCACTAAACGCTTTTCTTTGATCAAAGCCCGGGTCAAAGACATTGCACAAACTCAATACTTTTGACACAACGCCACCGGCTAATGCTATAATTGCGCACGCTAAACCGCAAAAACCATTGATCGATGCTCCAACTTTTCCGGCCTTTATCATTGCAACAATCGCAGCGACTGAAGTTGCTATAACAGCTCCTGAAGCTGCAGTATTTACAGCTGTTTCCGCAGCAGCACCCACACCGGCATCCTTATCACCGGCTTGGATATCATCCTTGCCGTCACCATCTGCATCCAGGCTCACGGCCTCTTTACCTCGCTGTTTGCTCTCTGCCTCCGAATAGAAAATCTTATCACGTTCATCTTCCGTTAGAAAGCTCTCGGCATACTTAATTTGAGATTCCGTTATGCCGGGAATTTCTGTCCTGTGAGACAAAATATCGTTTGCGTTATCTTTGGTAATTGTTACCCATTCATTGTTGTAATAGACTGGTTTTACACCCATAGGTGACTCCTTGTCTTTTTGGTATTAACTTACATCTTTTTTCTCCGCCCGATTTTTGACGCATGTATCCCGCAATCCATAATGCACGAACACATATCGCCTGTCTTCAAGCGAATGTAATTATACTTGTTTTTATTACACATATGGTAACGGCATATTTATAAATAAACTTTAGAATAATTAAAATAATCTTTACATATGTTAACAAACTAAAAGGAAAACGCATTATTTTCCGCTGTCGCGGTGTTGGCTGTTAAAAAAGTCCTGCATCTTTTTAGAAAGACCAATATTCTGCATCATCATATTATACCTTTTAATATCGCCGATTCCGCTTGTTTCATCAAGCAAATCTCTCCCGGTCTTTATAATATTCTGCTGTTCAGCAGGAACGATATCCGTATCGGACTTAACACCACCCTGTTCCTGTGCCAGTTCCTGAGCGTATTTCTCATCTAATTTTCTTATAACCAAATCTATATCATTATTTGTTGGAATTGAATACTGCATACCTATTTCCTGTACGCTTTTGCCTGCCGGGAAGGTATATAAACACTGGATAGAAAAAATATCGTTTTCGGATAAATTCACAACGCCATACTGATGCGGCGTAAACATAATATCCGATTCATAAGGGCTGTGCCCGAGCCCTAAAGCATGACCCATTTCATGCAAAATTGTATGGTAAACTTCTGCTTCCGAATCATAGGCCTGATGAATTTTACCATCTGTAAGCCCGATAGACACTTCCGCACCATAAAGGCGCATCCAGCTGTCATAATTATACTGACAATGTCCGAGAGCTTTTCTGTCAACCCTGCGCCAGTCCACATTTATCTGAGAGCTTAACAAATTATCAACAACATGGAACTGTACCAGCCCTTCACTTGCCTTTTCCCACGTTTGCAAAGCCTGCACTACCATTTTTCTGTAAGCAAGGTCCTCGCCTTGTTTTGAATAAAATTTCATAGGCGCAATAAAAACAGAAATAGGCATTTTTATCCAACGCAAAAGGTAACCTTTTTTTACACTGGAATTAAGATAACTTTTTATTTCCATAATTTTATTGTATAATAAAAAATGCGCCAAGTGGTAGGTTTAATAATTTCCCAGTTTATTAACTTATCATTTACACTATTTGCACAAATACAACAGATAAACCTAATGGGGAAATAATCAAGGAGGAATTTTAATGAACATTATGCAAATGATGCAACAGGCACAAAACATCCAGAAAAGACTCAAAGATGTTCAGCAGGAACTTTCCGAAACAGAAGTAGAAGGGGAAGCTCTTGGCGGTGCCGTTAAAGTTGTGTGCGACGGACAGGGCAAATTCAAATCAATAAAATTATCTGCAGAATTAATAAATCCCGATAACCCTGAAGCTGTCGATGAAGACACTATCGAAACTTTAGAAGACGCTATCATTACCGCTATTACCCAAACATCTAAAAAAGCATCAGATGAAATGGAGGCAAAAATCAAATCAGTAACCGGCGGAATCAGTATTCCGGGGCTTTGCTAAAAGGTTAATGAAATGATTTATCCGAAACCGATAGCAACACTAATTGAATATTTTCAAAAATTTCCGTCAGTAGGGCCTAAATCTGCACAAAGAATGGCTTTTCAGATACTGAAAATGCCATTAGAAGAGGTTAAGAAATTTGCTGATGCAGTTGTTGATGCAAAATCTCAGACATGCGCATGTGAAATATGTTTTAACCTTTCAAACACAAGCCCTTGCGAAATATGTCAGTCAACAAAACGTGACCGTTCAACAATATGCATTGTTGCAGAAACGAAAGATTTGATTGCTATTGAAAAAACAAATGAATACAACGGTTTGTATCACGTTTTACAGGGACTGATATCACCAATGGAAGGAATAGGCGCAGACGATATCAGGATAAAAGAACTTCTGACAAGGCTTGCAGATGACGGAGTAAATGAAGTCATACTTGCACTTTCCCCGTCTGTTGAAGGGGAGGCAACAAGCCTTTATCTGACAAAACTTATAAAACCGTTCGGTATAAAAATATCAAGAATCGCCTTCGGACTGCCTGTCGGCGCAGACCTTGAATATGCAGACGAAGTTACTATTGCAAAAGCAATTGAAGGCAGACGAGAACTTTAAATTTTCACTTATCCGACTGTAGATTGCCGAATTTTAAGAAATTGTATAAAATAGAATTATGTCATTACTTGAAATAAACGATTTAAAAATTGAATATAAAACGGCGCAGCTTAACGGCACAAAGACGGTAAAAGCCGTTAACGGAATATCCCTTTCCGTAAACAAAGGCGAAATATATGCGATTGCAGGGGAATCAGGCTGCGGGAAATCTACTCTTGCAAAAGCCGTCATGCATCTGGTACCGGTAAAATCGGGCAATATCATATACTCAGGTCAAAATACAAGCGAACTAAAAAACAAAGATTTAAAAGAATACAGAAAAAAAGTTCAGATGGTTTTTCAAAACCCGTATTCAAGCCTTAATCCAAAAATGAAAATAAGGGAAATTCTGGCAGAACCGCTTAAAATCAACACTTTACTAACATCAAAAGAGATAGATGAAAAAGTTGAAAACATTACAGCAAAAGTAGGACTGGATACAAATCAGCTTGAACTTTATCCACACGAGTTTTCTGGAGGTCAAAGACAAAGAATCGCAATAGCAAGAGCGCTTATATTAGAGCCTGAACTTATTATTGCAGATGAGCCTGTTAGCGCACTTGATGCAAGTGTTCAGGCACAAATATTAAACCTGCTCAATGAACTCAAAAATGAATTTAACCTCACAATGATATTTATTTCACACGATCTGAGTGTTATAAAATTTTTAGCAGATAAAGTTTCGGTAATGTACTTAGGCGAAATTCTCGAATCTGGAACAACTGAAGAAATCTTTAATAACCCTAAGCATCCGTACACAAAGGCTTTACTTGAATCAGTCCCAAAATACGGAAAGAAAACAGAAAATATTCTTTCGGGGGATCTGCCCGTTGAGTTACCTGAGGGGTGTAAATTTGCATCAAGATGTATTCACACGGAAGACAAATGCACACTAAAATGCCCTGATTTTGTGGACATTACGGATACGCACAAGGTCAGATGTTCCGGGGTACAATTAAATCACTCGTAGCACAAATACTGCTGTCTTATTTACCATTAACCCTTAAGCATAACCATAAGTACAGAGATATCAGCAGGTTTTACACCGCCTATCCTTGCTGCCTGAGCCAAGGTTTTTGGTCTTATTTTTTCAAGTTTTTCTTTTGTTTCGGTTGATATATGGTCAATTTTTGAATAGTCAATATTGTCAGGAATATGGTATTTTTCAAGTTTACCCGCCTGTTCAACCTGTATCTCCTGGCGTTTCAGATAACCTTCGTACTTTATGAGAACTTCAACCTCATCTGTAACATCTTCTGACAACTCACGAATTGCTGTTTCATAATTCAGTTCTTTAATAACGTTATAGTTGATATTAGGACGTTTAAGAAGTTCTGCCAGACGAGTACCCTTATCAATATGCTCACCGTACTTCGTCAATATTTCATTTACCTTTGAAGTTGCGGAAACCTTTGTATCAGACAGAATTTCAATTTCACGCTTAATCTCAGCCTGTTTTGCTCTGTATCTGTTGTATTGCAAATCGTCAACAAGACCGACTTTATAACCTATTTCGGTAAGTCGTGCATCTGCATTATCCTGCCTTAAAAGAAGTCTGTATTCTGAGCGTGAAGTAAGCATTCTGTACGGTTCTTCAATATCTTTTGTAACCAAATCATCAACAAGCGTTCCGAGATATGATGAACTTCTCGACAATTCGAGCATTTCCGAGCCGTTGATATAATTAAATGCATTTATACCTGCAAGCAAGCCCTGAGCAGCAGCCTCTTCATATCCGCTGGTACCGTTAATCTGACCAGCACAGAATAACCCTTTTATTTTCTTTGTCATAAGAGAATGCGTTGTCTGAACTGCAGGAAGGTAATCATACTCAACCGCATAAGCAGGTTTTATGATATGTGCATTTTCAAGTCCCGGAAGAGAACGCACCATCTTTACCTGAACGTCAGCAGGCAAACTTGTTGAAAAGCCCTGTATATAGAGTTCATACGTACCGAGCCCTTCTGGTTCTATAAAAATATGATGTGAAGGATTTGATGCAAATCTTACGATTTTATCCTCAATAGATGGGCAGTATCTCGGGCCTACACCGTGAATCAGCCCCTGATACATAGGTGACTTATCAAGATTTTCTTTGATAATTCTGTGAGTTTCCTCAGTTGTTCTTGTCAGATAACAAGGAACCTGAGGCCTTACCGGTCTGTTTGGTTTAAACGAATAGAAATGCAGTTTCTCATCACCCGGCTGAACCGACATTTTTGAGTAATCCACTGTTCTTTTATCGACACGACAAGGTGTTCCTGTTTTCAGTTTTTTAACGGTAAAGCCGAGATTTCTCAGGCTGTCAGACAAACCAACGGCAGGCATTTCACCTAACCTGCCCGCCCTGTATGACTGCAAACCTATAAATATACGGCCGTCAAGCGAAGTGCCCGTTGTCAGAATTACAACAGGCGAGGAATATTCGTTTCCAAACTCATCAACCGCACCGATTATTTTATCGTCTTTTACAAGCAGATCCGTAATACAGCATTGTTTCAGATAAATATTATCCGTACCTTCGAGGATATTTCTCATGTATGCCATATATTCTTTTTTATCGGACTGTGCTCTCAAAGCTCTTACAGCAGGACCTTTAGACGAATTAAGCATCTTCATCTGAACATAAGTAGCATCAGCCGCCTCACCCATAACACCGCCAAGCGCATCAATTTCTCTGACGAGAGTAGACTTAGCCGGCCCGCCTATTGCAGGATTACAAGGCATAAGTGCAATATTATCAAGATTTAAAGAACATAACAAAACCTTTGCACCAAGTCTTGCGGCTGATATTGCCGCTTCACATCCGGCGTGTCCGCCGCCTGCCACTATGACATCAAATTTATTTTCTAAATATCCCATAAATAGATTATACAACAAATTTAAATACATGCTATAATCATAAATATGAAGAAATTATTTATTAGTTGGATTGTATTTTTAAGCGTTTTGCTTACATTATCTGTACCCGCTATGGCTGACAGCTATGATTATGTCGGGGGTAGTTTTGACTGGCTCTATTTGACTAACGTTGAAAGAAAAGACAGAGTTCAGGAAATCTTTAAAATTATGTTCCCGAAAGGATACGTTACTAACTTCCCTAAAGGATTTCTTAAACAAAGACTCAAAAATTACCTTAAAGATGCAAACCACGAAGCACATTACGAGGCTGTATGCGCAGGCTATACCAGATATCGTGATGTTGATTTACAACCGTTCTTTGCAGGAAAATCAAAATTTGTTTATATGTATGCCCTTCAGTATACAAAGGCCCCTCAAAAAACCTTCTATTATGATGCTATGGGCAGACTTAAATTTATCGATTTCAGATACGGTGGATATCCTGAGTGCCCGTATTACACAAAGAAATATGCTATCAACGGTAAGCTTGTAAGAGCGATGTATCTTCAGGCACCTGATACAATGTATATTTATTCTGATAAGGGCTCATTTATCGGTGTAAAATACAGAAACAACGTTTACGGTTTCAACTACACAAAATAATCAGCCCCCAAAGATTTTTCGTGTTAAACTGTTGCTATGACGGAAACATTATGTAAACTTAGCGAAACAGAGGTTATTAAAAATATTATCAGCGAAAATCTTCCTTACGCTGAAACTGATTTCGGGAAAATGATACGCTCAAACATAGGGTTGCTTTTTCTGAAATCACACAAGGTTGATACAGCGAAATATTTACCCCTGCTAGGTGCAGCAGAGCTTATTCATCTGTCATCACTTTTGCATGATGACGTTATTGACAATGACGATATCCGCAGAGGGAAACCAAGTATAAGGTCAGAGTACAATAACAAGACATCCGTTCTATACGGGGATCTTATACTTTCAAATGCCCTCAGGCTCATTTTGAGTTATAACTCAGCCGAACTTTCGGAACTGTTCAATGCAACCCTGAACAATATGTGCAGAGGCGAACTTATGCAGTACGCCAAAACATGTTCAATACCTTCCACCGAAGAATATATCGAAAAAAGCAGACTAAAAACCGCCTCTCTTTTTGAATTTATAACTGAGGGTATAAACGTAATTTCAGAGAAAAAACTACATTTTCCACTTGAGTTTGGAACAAACTTCGGTATCGGATTTCAGATAAAAAACGATTTGGATAATATTCTTAAGAACAAAACCGACATCAGAAACGGAATATATACAGCACCCGTTATTTTCTCGGGCGGAGTTGAGCTAACAAATATTGGTATTGAAAAAACTCGTTGTTTAATAGATAATTACAGGGGTAGATGTATGAGTTTTTTATCCGAATTTGAGGATAGCATCTACAAGGAATAATTGATTGGGGTTGTTGAATGTTTAAAAAGTTAAAAGAGAGATATAACGAGTTTGGGGAAAAGCATCCAAACATAAAAGAATGGGTTGAGACCTTTGTCTTCGTGTTTGTAATGGTCATCATTATAAGATATTTTATCTGTGAAATAAGATGGATACCGTCAGCATCTATGCGTCCGACTTTACTGGAAGGGGACAGAATTGTTGTTGAAAGGGTTACCCACTTTTACAAGAAACCTCAAAGAGGGGATATTTTGGTATTTTACCCGCCTTTTATAAAACTGAACAACTCACCTCTCGGAATATTAGCAAGAAGAACCGGTATCGGCTGTAATGATGTTGCGTTCATAAAACGTGTAGTAGGACTTCCTGGGGACAGAATTGAAATCAAAAAACTTGCTGACGGCAAGAATGTTGTAATTATAAACGGGGAACAGCTTAAAGAAGATTATATTCTTGACCCGTATGATTCAATACCGTGCAGTGATACAATGTATTGCGGCCCAATGACAGTGCCTGAAGGCAAATACTTTATGATGGGGGATAACAGAGGAAACTCAGAGGATAGCAGATTCTGGGGATTTTTACCGGAATACAGAATTGTCGGACGTGCAATATGTATATTTTGGCCTGTTAACAGAATTAAAGGGTTAAAACTAAAATAAAACCCTGCACGCTAATTAAGCGCAACAGGGTAAAAGGTGTGTACGTGTATCAATAAATGGATTTCTTTCTATAAATATCTCTTTTTTATAAGTCGAAATTAAGCACAGGCAAACGTATTGAACAATACATTTACCCCAAACCTTAGCCGCCGGCAAAGGTCTTGAAGGTAGTTTCGACGTTTTTGGAAATAACTTTCTTTACAGCTTCCATTTCGGTTTGAAGAGCGTTTTGCTCTGTATCGAGCTGTTTCAGTCTTAACTCAAGCGTTCTGTCCTCTTTTTGAATTATTTCTGTCTTAGCGTTAATATCCGCAATAGTTTTTTCGTATTTACGGACATCATGATAATACTTATTCATTGCATCCTGATAAGATGCTTCATCCGTAACGGTTTCAACGTTCAAATCATAAACAACACTGTCATCGTCAAGTTTCAGCGATTTGAATCTGCCTGAACCGTCAGTTTCCAACAATGCATAGTTGGTTGCGGTAATCTTTGTATTGATGTAAGTTGCATCATAGTATGCCAATTTATTTTGGTTTTCAATAGGTTTACCGTACTCATCATAAGTGGTCAAACTCTTAACCAAATCTTTGTAGGTTGTATATCTTTGGTGTCCCTGATATTCAAACGTATAAATACCGGAGCCGACATATTCGTAAGTACCGTCAGGTTTTCTTGTGATATACTCAGCAATATTTTCTTTCGGTAAATCTGCAATAATCTGAAGCAATGCAGCTTCATCCAATTCAGTAAGATTATCAGTCAATTCTGTAAGTTTGCAGTTTCCGACATAAGACGGGTTATAAGAAGTTGAATATTCATTCAAACCGCCCGTACCTTGTTCGTAAGCTTCTTCTTTTGTTGCGGAAACAAAGTCATATCTGACCTGTTCGTCTTCACCAGGGGTTGAAGTATAACTTGCATATCCTGTTGCGAAGGCACCATCGTTGACTGCAACCGCAATATCTTCAGAGTTGATACCGATCAGACCTTGTGAATAAAGTGCATCTGCAACCTTTTCATAATCTTCTTCGGTCCAGGATGCAGGATCCTTACTCAAATCGATACCTAACTTACTCAAATCAACATAACCCGGTTTTAAACCGTGTTGTGATTCAGCAGTATCAAGTTCTTCCTGAGTTGTAATGTGCCATACATTACCTTTATCTTTGTAACCGTATAATTTTGAATAATCGATTTTTCCACCCGGGAATTCCAAAATTCCTTCAGCTTCCAAATCTTTAAGGGCATTTTGTAAATCTTTTGAGTCTTTATATTTGGACAACGGTTTGTAAGTATAAACATCTCCTTCTTCCGTATCGAGAGTATAAGAACCGTCGGCATTTTTCAATAAGCTTGAAACTGTTTCCTGATATACACTTGCAACTTCCTTGAACAATACTTCAGGGTTTTGCATTTTTCTCATAGAGCCTGTGTATACATCATCAAAGTAGTATGTATCTACTACATAGTTGTAATCTTTATTTGCATTTGAAAGTTGATGCCATTTATCAAGGACAGTATCATTATAACCATCACTGTACGAGTATTGGACTTTTGTATAATCCGTACTGTCAGGGCAGGTAGGAACTTTTGTTCTTAAAAGTTGGTTAAAATAATTTGCAGATTGGTTAGCTAACGCCGTACGAGCCTGGTTAATCTGTTGACCTTCGTATTCACAGTTTGTCTTACGTGCTGTTAGTGCCAGATATCTTGCCTGTGATGCTGCCATTCCCATGACAAACTTTCTCCTATTATTGATTACATTACTTCTACACTCTTTTATTTAATAATTTTTTCTAAGAAGTCAAATTATGAGTCGGATGAAATTAAAAAAAATTTAACAGAGGGATATAAATCTCATTCGTTTGGTGTATAAATTAAAACTTGTCCGGGGGGAAATATATTTCGTCATACTAAGGCTTTAGCCGAAGTATCTCGGGGCTATACAAGTACCCGAACGATTCTTCGGTCGTTACACTCCCTCAGAATGACGAAAATATTAACACAGATATTTACCCCTATTTAAGCTTCATTCTCAATACAGAGTTTGACCCCTGACAGGCAACAAACAAAACGTTGCCGTCAACGTGTATTCCGTAAGGGTTAATAACGTTTGTGGTTAATACTGTGCATGCCCCGTTGTGGGATAATTTCAACACGTTATTTGCGTTATAATTTGCCACGTATATGTTGCCCGCATCATCACTTGTAAGCGAAATTGGGCCTTTCAGGTTAGGGCTTTTATAGAACAATACTTTTTTACCGTCAGGCTGGATTTTAAAGATTGCATTATCCGTAAAACTTGAAACGTAAAGGTTTCCGTATTTGTCGGTTGTCAGACCTGTCGGACTTGTTATATTAGGATAGCATCCGCTTGTTTTATTAACATTGTTTTCCTCTGCTTTTGATGTCTGCTGAACATTGTATTTACCGAGGAAGGATGCCGCCTTTGCATAATACCCGCTTGATTTCGGTATCATTTCAAGATATTTTGCCGCGTTGGTTTTATCGCCTAATACCGCACTTAACCTTGCTGCGTTATACAAAGCCTCATATTCTTTCGGATTACGCGAAACAATCTGTTCATAGATGGATAGAGCCTCATCAGTTTGCTTCAGGTAATCAAGCAGTGAACCCAGATTATAGTATGCATCTATATAATCAGGATAAAGTCTTATTGCTGTTCTGAAAGATGCTATTGCCTCTTCGTACTGACCGAGTTTATAGCAGTCAATACCGTGGTTATATTCCAGCTTTGCATCTGTCGGAATAATAACGCTTTGCTCTTCCGCCAAGGCAGAGCCTTGTGGAAGAACAAACATCATTAAAATAAATATTATTTTTACAATATTTTTTAGCATTTTTCTAAAAGTTCTAATATCTTATGATTTTTCTTAGCGAACTCGGCACCTCTTGCTCTTATAGCAATCGCAAGAATTTCTCTGAGAGCAATTTTTTCTCTGTCGAGGAAATCGTTTGTAAGTCTGAGTGCCCAGTTAGCATCACCTGATGTACCCGGTTTATTATAGACATCATCTATCTTGAAGAAATCGGTAAAGAAGATCTGAAGATTTCTTGCTTTTGATGCAAAGATTTCAGCCAGCTTAACCTTCTTCAGAAACTCAGGATCGTGGGTTAATTCCCAGATAACCTTATCTTTGTCCGGAGAATCAGCGTACATATCTTCAACAAGATTTTTAGCGTGCGCAAACCCTTCAGAAGTTTCAACCATTGATCTTGCCCAGAAAGAGATAGGTTCGTTATCGTGAGTACCAACCATAGCCCAAACGTTTTCGTCAATATTTTTGCAACGGTAAGGGTGGTCTTCCTTTTCAGGTTTAACGAACTGAGTTAATCTCATACCCTGAAGCTTATATTCTTTCATAACCGCATCAACAGGGTTAGTCAAAGTACCTAAATCCTCACAGACAATAGCGTTCTTGTTAAGTCCGCATTCTTTAGCCGCAGCAATAACAACTTTTTCTATCAGTCTGCCGTATTTCTTGATTTGGTCGTGATTAAGGGTTTTGATATATTTTTCCTTATCAGGTTCAAGTATCGGATCTACATCATCTTTTCCGGCAATGGAATATTTTGCCAAATCAGGGTTGTTAGGTGAAGAGTATAATCTTCCTGCGCCCTGTTCAGGTAACGGTTTTTTGCCTTTCTTGTAAACCCAAGGGTCAATAAGCCCTACGATGTGGTCAATTCTAACACCTCCCGGATTATCCTTAAACATCTTTTTATAAAGATTTTTCATAAGGATACCGCCTTCGCCCAGTGAGCCGTCTTCATTAAACATTTTGTCAGGATCCATAACAGGGAAGCCCCATGCCTGTCCGTCTTTAGAGAAGTAATCAGGAGGACAGCCAAGACACCAGCCGGGTAAGAACAGTGACTGATATGCCCAGGAATCTCTGTCTGAGAATGCAACCTGACGGTCTGCTATCATTTTGATTTTATGTTTTTTAGCATATTTCTTTGTTGCTTCAAGCTGTCTTTCCAGTACAAACTGACAGAACTTGTAGAAGTCAATTTCATCCGAGTATTTTTCCTTGATTTCTTCAATTCTCTTAGGAGCCGCAAACTTTTCTTCATCAGTAGTCGGGTTCATAAGATTTTTATCAAGCTCAGATTTCCAAATCGGCCAGTAATCGTTTTCGTTATCAAGCGATAAAGCTTCGTATAATGAATCGTTATCAAGCCAGAAAGCATTTTGTTTTTTGAACTTATCAAATTCTCTGTGTAATTTTTTACCGTTTTTAAAATTATTCCAGACTTCTTTCATAGCCTCAGCGTGAGCAGAGAAGATGTAAGAATAAGCTGTTTTGCCCTGATTCTTCTGCGGGTTATTTTCAACAACCTTTTTGAAGGTATCTTCAGAAAGCATCTTGTGCCATTCTTTTGTTGTTAATTGTTTCAGGTCAATAAACAGCGGGTTGCCTGAAAAAATTGTGCCTGTGTACGGTGATGAATCGGAAGATTTTGTCTTCCCTGCAGGTCCTAACTGGATAGCATCAAACAGACCGTCTGCCAAATCAATGACATCACGAGCCGCAGATGAATTCATACTTCCAAAGCCAACATCTTCGCCGTCTCTTGCAGGAAAACTTCCACCATGCATAATCAATACAAAGTTGTCTTTTCCTAATGTTTTTAGTGCTTTTCTAACAATCTTTTTACATTTTTTGCGATCGCAAACCATTACATAACTCCTTATACAATTTCTGATAGTCGATACGTTAAATTTAGCATTGACATGCCAAATTATCAAGCAAAATAAAAACTATGTAAATCTTTGTTAATCGCATGTCAAATAACAGTGTGAAAACCCGCTGATAAGTGGTAGAATAGCTAACATAATCCAACAGGAGAATATGGAAAATTAAGGGACTGCTGCCCCTGTATCCTATAAAAAAATACTAAGAAAATATGGAGAATAAAAATGGCAAAAGTTAGAACAATTACTAAAAAGTTGAAAAATACTGATGATTACGAGTTCGTACCGGAGACACCTGCGAATACAAATTATAAAATATATGCTTCTGCTAACGGAAATAAAATATATGATGCAGGCGGAAACGATTCTCTTTATGGCGGAAATGGTGATGACACACTTATTGCGACTGAAGGTAATGATACATTATCAGGCGGGAAAGGGGGAAATACCTTAACCATTAGTGGTGCTGAATCAGGCAATGACACAATTCTTCTTGGCAAAGGTACTGACCACTTAACTTTTGACCAGAGTGATTCTTTTGCATATTCAAAATCAGGAAATGACTTAATTATCTCGCATAAAGTAGGCGATAATAACAACGGTCAGGTAACAGTTAAAAACTATTTCAAATATGCAGAAGATGCTGCATCACTGAAAGACTTAGCTTATGGAGGAAATGAAGCTCGAGACCTCAACGCCCTGATAAATGAGGCCGGGCTTACATTAACAAACGTAACTTCAAAAAATAAGAAGATTGCAGGGACATACCTGAGTGATGTGATTGAGGCTCAGGGTAAAACTAACAACACCATTACAACAGGTAAGGGCGATGATACTATAACTGCAGGGCTCGGTAAAGATACCATAAAGATAAACGATACAGGTATAAAAACAATAAAAATTGCAAA
>JAILHQ010000050.1 GCA_024695725.1 Cyanobacteria bacterium RUI128
TCAGAAAAAACACAGGCGGACAAATCATATTAGAAAGCTACGGCTACAACACAGGACTTGCCATAGACCCTGTTGAGAAAAAACCGCTCTACCATTTTCTGCCGGCATCAAAGGTACTATCTTTCGGCACTTTAGGCTGCAATATGGGATGTTTGTTCTGCCAAAACTGGCACACCACAAAACAAAAATTCCCGATTAAAGAATGCCAGAGTGCCACCCCCGAACAAATAGTAAATACCGCCAAAGCGTACGAATGCGAAAGCGTTGCCTTTACCTACAATGACCCTATTTGCTTTTTTGAATATGCAATAGATACCGCAAAATTATGCAGAGAAAACGGGATAAAAACAATTGCAGTAACCTCAGGTTACATAAACCCTAAACCTGCAAAAGAGTTCTTTAACCTTATGAACGGAGCTAACATTGACCTGAAAGGCTTTAGCGAAAAGTTTTATTCAAAAAACTGTCTTGCACATCTTGAACCCGTACTTGAAACAATAAAATACGCCGTCAGGGAAACAAACTGTTTTGTTGAACTTACTACAATGATTATTGAGGGCGAAAACGAACAATATATAGAAAAAGAGTGTGAATGGATACTTGGAAATCTTGGAGATTGTATTCCCCTTCATTTCAGCGCCTTCTTCCCGAAATTTAAGTTTACCGACAGAAGCGCAACAACATTCGAAGCACTAAAAAAAGCTTATAACATTGCAAAGAAAATGGGCATAAAATATGTCTACACAGGAAATATTCCCGACACAGAAACATCAACCACCTATTGCAAAACCTGCGGGAAACCTCTGCTTATACGCGACGGTTACCGACTTACGGAAAACAACCTTGAAGATGGCAAATGCAGTTTCTGTGACACCATATGCGACGGTATATTTTAATAAAAACTAACGGTTTAATTTCTCTATAACAGCATTTTTCAGAGCATCTTTGTTTTCATCACTGTGTTCTTCTTTCATCAAATCTATAATACGTTTATTAACGTCTTTATCAGATTTTTTCGGTTTTACTTCAGGAACAGTTACCCCTTTGATGTTTGGCAACTGTCTTTTGAGTTCAGCCTGTTTGCCGTTTCTTATGACCATTTCTTTAAATAGTTTTATCTCCTGTGTAGTATTGAGCTTGCCGTAACCCTTCGCACCCGAATTGTCACGTTCACAGGCAAGCGCATACTGTTTGATAACTCCGTGTAATTTGCTGATATCTATTTCTTCCGTCATAATAATACTTCCTTAAATAGTTCCATCACAGGACATAACGACATTTTTTTAATAATTTAGTCGTAATAACTCCACAATTTAGACCATTTAACCGAGGGGTAAATGGTCTGTGAGAGAATAAATATTTATGTGGGTTGAAATTTTTATGAGATATAATAGCCAACCCCTATATTTACCCCTATATTTACCCCTATATTTACCCCTATTCTTTGATGTATGAGGTTTCAAAACGATAGGCTTCAAAGGTTTTTGAGAAGTGGTCGGGGCTCATGCCTGCCTTAACCTTGAGCGAGTTCAGGAACATTTTTTTATCAGGAATTTGTTCCCATACAGACGGCAGATATACGGCCTGATAATTACCGTCTTTTATAATTATTCCGTCGACATCCTGTCTTATTTGGTTCAGCAGGTCAGCTTCATCTTTGAATTTCATAGGTTTTGGAACAGACAGAAGTGACACCGCAATTTTTAAATCTTTTATTTCGTTCTTTTCAACAGGGTTAAACCTCGGATCTGCGTAGGCAGAATTTTTTGCATTTGTTATGATATCCTGAATGAGCGGTCTGTGCGCGATAATAGAACCTATGCACCCTCTCAGGTTTCCGTTCTTTTCTAAGGTTACGAAGACTGCTCCATATTCAGAGAACACCTGCGGATAAGAGGTTTTTGAGATATCGTAATTCTTGTTTTTAATAGCTTCTTTGCACAGATTGAGTACAAAATCTGAATAGTTATCTTTTATAAACTCATTTCTGTCCCCTTCGTACAGAAACCAGGTTCCGTAGCCAACGACACGTTCTTTATCGAAGGTTGTTGAGCTTGAGTTTGTCATATCTATTCTTATAAGCGAATAATTATTTTCTTCTGCAAATTTCATCAGCCCCAGAATACCTGTTGCCCCGCAGGCCAATTCGTGAGAAAAGTTTGAACTGTCGCAGGTTTCAATATGCTGTGCGGT
>JAILHQ010000058.1 GCA_024695725.1 Cyanobacteria bacterium RUI128
ACGCTTTCTTCTATAGAGTACAAGCCCTGATGTGTCGGAGGGCTGAGCAAATCTGCTTTCGGAACCCCTCTGATTTCCTGAACGTATTTTGCAACCTTATTTGCCATAAGCATACCGCCGTCACCCGGTTTTGCACCTTGACCTATCTTAATCAGAATCCCCGCAGGATCTTCTGTCATGCCAGGCATAGCATCTACTATTCTGTTCCAGCCAAAATGTCCTGATGCGATTTGTAAAATCATATATTTTACATATTTAGATTTTAATAATCTCACAGGGATACCGCCTTCACCTGTACACATTCTTATCGGAATACCGTAAACTTCGTTCAGATAAGCAGTCGCAATAGCCATTGCCTCCCACATTCTCCATGAAACAGCACCGATAGACATATCGCCCATTATGATAGGGTATATAAATCTGTTTGGAGGAAGCGGAGTTTTACATTCTAATTTATCTCCGTTTACTCCGAAATTGAATTTGTCGGCAGAAAGTACACGACCAAAAGGTGTCTTTATCTCAAATGTATGACGCACCGCATCAAGTGACGGGTCTGTCATCTGAGAGATACGCCCGATTTTGATTTTGTCTAATGTTCTGCCTTCGGTATTGAGGTTTGAACGTCCGCCTTTTTTGACAGATTCACCGGTTTCTGCTCGGTATCTTATAGAGTATCTGTCGTCAGTGTTTCTGACAGCTCTGATTGCACCGTTAGGGCATACTCTTTCACACATTCCGCAGCCGCGGCAATGATTTGCAAAATCTATATCCTGTTTTATAACGATAACTTTTTCTAACTTATTCTTTTCGGTGATAGAACCTGACACTTTGCGCTGTTCAATAGCAGGTTTTATTGCGCTGAATGAGCAGGCTGCAGTACATTTGCCGCATCGGATACATTTTGACTCATCGTATTCGATAATCCAAGGCAAATCGTCTTTATGTAATTGATTTATCTTTACCTCGCTCATTACTGTCCTATTCTTTCTATATTAAGATTTTCATTTACAACTATCATTTCACGTTCTTTCGGATAGATGTCTTTACTGATGTCGCGATTTGGCATCAAATCATTTATACCTGCAACTTCCGATGTCATAATAATTGTATCTTTGTCTTGTCCTATAACAACCGGTCTGAGTTTTTTAGGGTCACAGACACAGATTAAGTTCCCGTTTGGTAATACCCCGAGAACGGTATTTGGCCCGTTTGAAGCTAGATGTTCTAATGATGCTTTTATTCTGAGCAGAACTTCTTTCTGTGAATCTTCTCTCTTGTTTATATCGTTGTAAGAAAGCGGAAACACAGTGTGCATAAAGTATTCAAGCGGCCATTTGAGAATTTTGTTTACATAATGAAGTGAATACAGGAAACATTGTGAATCTGATTCAAATCCGATGTAGCCTTTGTATAAACCCTGTTGATAGAGTCTGTTCTTTTCATAGAAGGTATTTTCACCGTTTACAAGAACGGTGTAACCCTCTAAAAAGAACGGGTGTGCGGCATATCTGACGATACCGTAGTTAGTGTTTTGACGGCATTGTGCGGTTATGATTTTTGCTGACAAATCACTGTCATCCTTCCACAGGTTAAAATATGTTCCGATATCCTTCGGACTTCCGATTTCTTTTAAGGTCAGAACGTCGTTCCAGAAAGAATATATAAAGCCTGAGTTGTTCTCTTCAAGTGCTTTTCGGAGTTTGATACTTGTATCAACAAGAAGTTGTTCTTTTTCTTCTTGTGTAGCGTATTTGTGGCTTTTTGGATAGTCCAGAACCTCAAAAATATAGTTAGGCATCGGGCTGATTTTAAGTCTCGGTTTGTTGTTGATATCAGGTGTCCATTGGAAAACACGGGTAAAACCTATATCGTGCAAAATATCTTCCGCAAGACGTGTCCCTTCAATAGTCGCCGCCATAGACAGAATAGGCAGTTTTTTATAGGTTTCAAAAATGCCGCCCAAATCCTGCATAACAAAAGCAAAACCTGAGTCGTCGTGCCCTTCCTGTTGTGAACGCATAAGTTTAAGCGCCGTTGACGGATGAATATAGTTTTTTGATTTTATCGCCCCAATCCTACACATGGTTTTTATTGTACTTTTTTACATACATTGGTGTCAAGTTTACACTAAAAAATGTAAATTAAGAAATTATAAAATTATTGTTTAGGGGTAAATAAAAATATTGCTCCCCACCCTAACCCTCCCAAAGTTGGGGAGGGAACAGTTGTACAATTTTGAACAAAATTGCTACAAATGCGGGAGGGGAGTAATTAGATATATTTACCCCTATATTTACCCCCGCTAAACAATAATTTATAGAAATCTCAAAAAAAATCATTATGTATAAAGCAGAGAATAATTATTCGGATAAAATTTATACACTAAAAAGATGATATAGCAGTGTTTCTGCTAAAGCGGGTACAATTTTTGGCCGAATAACAAACTAAAATCAGGAGATTACCCCTTGTACACTAACGGTATAAACACATACAACAAGCTTAGTGATGAGAAGCCAAAGTTGTCAAGCCAGAGTTTTGACGCTGATGGTGAATCTTTCTCTGATTTAATGGAAAAGGAAGAACCTGCAGGCAAAGGCTTAAGAGAAACAGCGCAGGAGCTTGCGGAAGATGAATCTATTCTTTCGACTGATGAAGAAAACCTTGCAATGGCAAGACGCGGGAAAGAACGACAGGAACAGGCGCCTAAACCCGAAATTCAGCAGGATATAGATAAAGCAAGATTACTCCGGCTTATGGATATGTCAAACAAGATTAATCTGACAAATATCAACATAACCAAGAGTAAAAAAGAACTTGAAAATACGGTCGGCCCGGCAGTAGAAGATAATGACGAACCGGAAGATATTACTTCAATTGTTGCAAAGATGGCAGCATTAAAGGAAGAAACGGAAGGTGTCGAAAGCGATAATGTCGAAACTGAAATCAGTTCCGGCAAACATGCCGAAGACTTTGAAGAAGAAAGAAGAGATAATTCCCAAATTCTTTATGAAACGGAAGAAGAACTTCAGGAAGATTTATCAATACTTTCAACTGATGAAGAAAACCTTGAGATGGCACGCAGAAATTCCGCAATGAACAGGTTAAGCGACGATAATTACAAGACAACTGAAGATGATATGATGTTTCTTAATGATATCGTTGCCCTGAATAACCAGATGCACGTTGAAAAATCAGATTTGATATCGAACACCCAAAATGTATTGAGTGCGCTTATGAGTAAAACTAATGAAAACTCAAACAGGCTGAGTGTTGCAGAGTTGAGTGAAAGAGACGTAGATTGCCTTATCGGACTTTTGAGCAAAGGTTTATCCGATTCCTCACATTTTACCGATGAAAACAATGATGAATTGCATATTCTTTCTCAAAAATTCCTGGCAATGCTTCAGGATTCAATAAAGAACAGAAAAGTTTTCAGAATAGATTTTGACAATAACATTTCTGTCATTATAAAAATAAGTACGGACGGGAAGTTGAAAACGGAGTTTTTAACAAATGACGATGCCGTAGAAACATACCTCAAAAATAATCTTCATATTTTGAAGGAAAAGTTTGAAGAGATAAAAGTAGAACATGAAGAGATAACATGCAGAAATACTAACAAAGAGAGTTAACTAAAATAAAGGAGAGAATCAGATGTATGATTCGTATACAACGGCGATAAATGCCCGAGTGGCAACAACACACTGGATGGGCGTATTGACCGAAAACATGACAAACTTATATACCCCGGGTTACCGTGAAAACAAGGTTACCTTCGATACCTTTTTAGGTGGTGCGGTTGTTGATAACCCGCTTAAAAATCAGGGTCAGGGTAAATCAACTCCGGGTACTTCAAATGAAAACGTCTTCTTTGAAGGAAACGGATATTTCATTACAAGAAACGACCAGGGTAAAATTATCTACACAAGGTTAGGTGAATTTACATTTGATTCGGAAGGCGTATACCGTGCAAAGAACGGTGACGCAGTTCAAGGCTATATATTAAACGATAATGGCGAAATTATGGCAGGGACAAAACGTATAAGTCAGGATTTATACGAAGAAACTGCTATGAAAGGTGGCGCCCTAAGTATTCCAACTACCAACATCAAACTCTGGATAGACCCTAATAACGGTAAGTTTATGGGTAAATACGATGAGTATGAAATTAAGGACGACGGTACTATTTATGGTAAAGCGGACGGCGGAAAACGTATGGTCCCTTTGTACAAAATAGCTACCGCTAACTTCCACAATAACAACGGGTTGTATGAAATCAGTGACGGCAAGTTTGTTGAAACCGAAGAATCAGGAAAACCTGTAATCGGTAAAGGACAAATCAGAGCAGGGCTCTTAGAACAGTCTAACACAGATTTCAAATCTAATATGAGCCATTACCAGCAGGCTAAAATGCAGATGGAACTTGTTAATGCCCTGATTAAATCAAACAAAGAATTGCTTGAAGAAGCAATGAGACTTGTTTCATCATAAGGGGTGAAGGGATAAATATAAGTTTATCCTGATATACTCTGAGCAAAATGTGATAATTCACATAAAGAAAATTGTTAGTGTTAGTTAAACTCCATTTTGGGGAAGCGTAATGCTTCCCTTTTATTTTGACAAAAAACTTTATATTGTTGGAAATTAAATTTTACTTATTGTATAATGTCATTATAAAAAAATGGGGGATAAATATTATATTTCCGTTAAATCAGGAGGAATTTACTTTGAAGTTTATAAATAAAAAATCATTGGTTGTATTTAGTACCGTGATAATGATGATATTAAGCGGTGTTCAGGCATGTTTTGCCGTAACACCTGCTCAGTTATATGATGAAGTCTGGAGACTGATTAATCTCAAATATGTTGATCAGACCGATAACTCTCAGGACTGGAATATATGGCGTCACAGATATGACAAGCAGATGAAAACAAAAGAAGATGCATACGTTGCTATCGACACGATGCTTGCCAGCCTCAATGACCCGTATACAAGATTTTTAGATCCGAAAGAATTTGCTGAAGAAACATCTTCTATCAAGGGTTCTCTTCAGGGTATCGGTATTCAGATAGGTATGAAAGACGGCCAGCTGGTTGTCATTGCGCCGATTGAAGGTTCCCCTGCGGACAAAGCAGGTATTAAAACAGATGACCTTATTCTTGAAATTGACGGGGTCAGCACAAAAGGTATAACTATAGATAAGGCTGCCGATAAAATTCGCGGTAATTCGGGTACTCAGGTTACCATTTTGGTAAAGAGAAAAGACGAGCCGCCAAAGGCATATACAATTACGCGTGCCGAAATTGAAATAAAATCGGTTTCGGTAAAAACGCCTATCGAAACAAAAATTCCTGACTGTGTTCAGTATATCAGACTGAGTTCATTTATCAGCAAAAACGCATCACAGGAAGTTTTGAATATTTTGAAATCTACCCAAAACACCAAGAAGGGTTATATATTAGACCTTCGTTCAAATCCGGGCGGTCTTTTGAGTAACGCAATTTTGATGTCAGATATGTTTCTGCAGGGCGGCGGAATTGTAAGCACTGTTGACAGATATGGCTATAAAGATACTACAAGAGCAGCAAAAATAAGAATTACAAACAAACCATTAGTTGTTTTGGTAAACAAAGGTTCCGCATCTGCAAGTGAGATTTTCTCAGGTGCAATGAAGGATAACTGCAGAGCAATTCTTGTAGGTGAAACAACCTTCGGTAAAGGCTTGGTACAGGAAATCAATAAATTATCTGATGATGCAGGGGTAAATATCACTATTCAGAGATATTTAACACCAAGCGGAACAGATATCCATAAAAAAGGTATTTCGCCTGATTATGAGGTTAAGCTGACAGCAGAAAATGTTAAAAATAAAGATGATGTTCAGCTCAAAGAGGGTTTAAAAATATTGCTCAAAGAATGTGGTGAGCCTATTCCTGACTATCTGAATACGGTTGCTAAGAAGGACGATACAACCAAAGCAGAAAAAACAGATACCGTAAAGGATGAAAAAGCTGAACAGCAGGAAAAAAGACAATTAGAAGATAACACAATTCATCTTGAAAGATCTCTTCCTGTTCAGGATAATATGAAAAAATAATTATGGTAAGAAAAGAGTGGAAAATTAATAATACAGGTTCAACAAAGTCGCTGATTAAGCGACTTTTGTTGGTGAGAGGAATTAAAAACGAAACTGAAATAAACGAGTTTTTGAACCCTCTCGAACTTACCCTTTTGCATCCGAACGCGTTTTGCGATATGCAAAAATCGGTTGACAGAATAGAAAAAGCAATAAAAGAAGAAGAAAAAATACTTATATACGGTGATTTTGATGCTGACGGCGTTACTTCAACATCGGTTTTGGTAAAGACTTTAAAACACTTAGGTGCAAATGTTGATTATTATATTCCGAATAGAGAAAACGACGGGCACGGTCTTAATTCAAATGCTTTGGTCAATCTGATGGTGTCGGTAAAACCAAAACTTATTATTACGGTTGACTGCGGTATAAGCAATATTGATGAAGTCAAGTTCATAAACAGTTTTAAAATAGATGTTATTATAACAGACCACCACGAAGCGGGCGAAGTTCTGCCTGAGGCTTATGCAATAATTAACCCGAAAGCACCGTATTCTCTGGATGAAAAACTGAGCGCAAAAGACATTAATTATATGACATCGCTTGCAGGTGTAGGTGTTGCTTTCAAACTTGCTCAGGGAATTTTGGAAAGGTTTGAAAAATTAGAGTTTTCATCTGAGATTTTGCCTTTTGTGGCAGTCGGTACGATAGCGGATATAGTTCCTCTTATCGGGGAAAATCGTTATTATGTATTGAAGGGTCTTGATTTAATTGCCAAAGGAAAACACTACGGTATAAAGCGTATTCTTGAAAATGCCGGATATACGAATATAGAAGAGGGCATAACCTCTGAACAGATAGCCTTCGGGGTTGCACCAAGAATAAATGCAAGCGGAAGGTTAGATACCGTAAGGGAAGCAGTAACTGTTATGATTAGCGATAACAAGCAGGAGGTTGAACTTGCGGTTATGGCTCTCGAAAATTATAACAAAATTCGTCAGGAACTGTGTACGGAAATCTTTGAACAGGCTGATAAAATGGCGGCAAAAGACAGAAACAACGTTCTTATTCTTTTCCATGAAGGTTGGCATATCGGAATTATCGGTATTGTTGCTTCAAAGCTTGTCGAAAAATACGGAAAACCTACTTTTCTGATGACATATCAGGAGGATACAAAACAGTACAGATGTTCTGCTCGCGGGGTTGAGGGTTGTGAAGATTTGAGCCTCCATGAAATGATTTCAAATATATCGGATAAACTTGACGGTTTCGGGGGGCATACTCTTGCGGCCGGACTATATTTTTCCGAAGAAAAGTCATCTTTTGAGGAAGTAAAAAAAGCGCTTATTGATTCTTATAACAGTCTGACAAATTCTGCAAAGCTGACACCGGTTCTGAATATTGATTTGGAAGTAGAGCCGTCAGAGGTTACGGAAGATTTGATTCAGGATATTTCAAAACTGGAACCTTTCGGAGCATCAAACCCGTCACCGACTTTTGCCATAAAAGATTTCAAACTTCAGGAAAAGAAACTTATGGGTTCTAACAAAGAACATTTAAAGCTGATTGTTGAAAAAGACGGGAAAGTGTTCAATGCGATATGGTGGTCGTATGGCGATATTGCTCTGAAAAAAGGCGATACACTTGATATTGCATTTTCGCCTCAGTTGAATACCTTCAACGGTAATACTTCAATTCAGCTTATTATAAAAGACGTTCACTCTGATTGTATTGTTGAGCAGGAGGAGTCAAAAGTTATCACTTATGACAACCGTAAAAAAACTGATATATTAGACAAAGTGAACGGGTATCTTAAAACCGCAAAATTTGATTTCTGTGTGTTTGCGGAAAAGAACAGCATAAAAGAAAGCCTTAAACCGTTCGGCGAAATCTTTAAACGTATTGTTGACAGACATTCTCTGCATAAAACTGACGGGATAATGTTCTTTGACTATCCGCCAAACGCGGAAATAATGCAGGATATTATGGATAAGGTAGAGCCTGTCAGAATACATTTTATGAATTATGATCTGGAAAAAGAACAGAATTTTGATTACCTCAAAACAATGGCAGGCATGATTAAATATGTTTGTAATTCAAAAGACGGCAAGTTTGATTTAAACAGCAGTGCATGTTTTTTAGGTTTAACAAACGTCATGATAGAGCTTATGCTTGAGATGTTTGAGGATTGCGGGGGAATAAATATTCTTGAAAGAAATGAAGATTATTTTGTTCTTTCATATATAAAACCGTTAGATATCGAAACCATGAAACAGTCGGATAATTATGCCGAATTTAATTCAATGCTTAATCGTGTATTTACCACAAGAGAAGAATACCTGACAGAAGATTTGTCAGAGATTTGCCGCTAATCTGTGTTCAGGCTTACGCAAGTTCAGCCATAGCCTGTTCAAACTGTTCGTCGTTAGGTGCTTTTCCGTGCCAGCCTGCGTTGTTTTCCATAAATGATACACCCTTGCCCTTAACAGTATTTGCAATAATGGCAAAAGGTTTATCAGCTTTTTTTGCACGTTCTACGGTTGTGTATATTTCATTCAGGTCGTGCCCGTTTATTTCCGCAACTTCCCAGCCGAATGCCTCAAGTTTTTTATCAAGCGGATCGAGTGACATAACGTCTTCCGTACAGCCGTCGATTTGAAGTCTGTTTCTGTCGATAATGGCTATGATGTTATCAAGTTTTCTGTGCGGTGCCTGCATAAACGCTTCCCATACGGAGCCTTCCTGCAATTCGCCGTCGCCCATATAAACAACAACATGAGCAGGGTTTTTATCAAGCTTAAGCCCGATAGCCATACCGCAGCCGACAGCTAAGCCCTGTCCTAAAGAGCCGGTTGATACTTCAACCCCGTCTAATTCACGGCAACATGGGTGCCCTTGTAATCTTGAGTGTAACTTTCTGAAGGTCATCAGTTCGCCTTCAGGGAAAAACCCTTTTTGAGATAATACGGAGTATAACAGAGCAGATGCGTGTCCTTTTGAAAGAATAAATCTGTCCCTTTTGTCAAAATCTTGTGCTTCCTTCCATTCAGGCGGAATATTTAATGATTTTTGGTATAAAACATTCAGTATTTCAACACCTGAAAATGCACCGCCTATGTGGCCTGATGCTGCATTATGAACCATTTTTAAAATATTAATTCTTGTCTGCTTACAAATTTTTTCCAGTTCGGATATTTCATTTGCTGTAAGTACATCTTTACTCATATAAATACTCCTATTTATGACAAACTTTTTCTTTAAGCACCCTCAGTACGAATAACGGGAGTGTCGGAAATATTCTTTTGAAACGTTCAGGCTGTTTTACTGTTCTGTAAAGCCATTCAATTCCGAGTTTTTGGTATATTTCGGGCGCACGCTCTACTGTGCCTGACCATACATCAAAACTTCCGCCTACTCCGACCATTAAGCCAAACGGCAGAATATTTCTTGCTTTTTTTATAAACTTTTCCTGTTTCGGCGAACCGAGAGCAGCTAATATCAGTCTTGCCCCGGTTTCTTTCAGTTCGTTCAGGACTTTTTCATCATCCTGAAAATAACCGTCCTGAATATACACAATATTAAGGTTTTCGATTTCTTTTTTAAGGTTTTCGCCTGCTTTTTCTATAACTTCGGGTTTCGCGCCGATTATGGCAACGGGAAGATTATTTTCGGCAGATTTTTCCAACATTCTTCTTGCAAAATCTATCCCGGCAATTCTGTCAACGTTTTCGCCCAAGATTTTTAACCCTATTTTTACCCCGACTCCGTCAGGAATAACCATTTCTGCTGTGTTCAGAATTTCTGCAAATTCGCTGTCGATTTTTGCACAGTCGAACATTTCGGGGTTGATTGTTACAACCTGAGAAACTTTATCCTCTCTTTCAAGCTCTAAAGCGTGTGATATTGCCTCTTCAAAACTGAAGGTATCTATTTCGTATCCCAGTAATTTAACTCTGCTCATAATAAAATTATACTTGAAAAATCGAAATAAGTATATATAATAAATTAGAGAATAATGAATAGTGATTAGATTTTTATTATTTTCGATAAAAATGAACTATTTTTAATAAAATTCGTTTAAGTAGTATAAGGAGGGTAATCCCATGAAAAGAATTTTATCAGCATTATTAGTTTTAGCAGTTGCAACAACTGCAAGTATGGCAGCTACCACTTACACAGAAAGAGCTGTTAATAAGGTTGTTAGTCCTGTAGCAAAGACAGAAGCTGCTGCAAGAAATAAAGCTGCTCAAACTCAAAAAGCTGTACAGGCTAAGAAAGATGCTGCAGTTAAAGCAGAACAGGCACAAAAAGCCAAAGTAGACAAGGCTAAGAAAGATGCAGAAGCAAAAGCAAAAGCTGAAAAAGCCAAAGTAGAGCAAGCTAAGAAGGATGCAGAAGCTAAGGCAAAGGCACAAAAAGCCAAAGTAGACAAGGCTAAGAAAGATGCTGAAGCTAAAGCAAAAGCAGAAAAAGCTAAAGTAGAAAAGGCTAAGAAAGATGCTGAAGCTAAAGCAAAAGCAGAAAAAGCTAAAGTAGAAAAGGCTAAGAAGGATGCAGAAGCTAAAGCAAAAGCACAAAAAGCAAAAGCAGAAAAGGCTAAAAAAGATGCAGAAGCTAAGGCAAAAGCAGAAAAAGCAAAAGTAGAAAATGCTAAGAAGAATGCAGAAGCTAAAGCTCAAGCAGCTAAGAAAGCTCAGCAAGATAGAATAAATGCTGAAAAGAAAGCAGCTTCTCAAGCAAAATCAAATGTTAAAAAGTCTGTTGAAACAAAGAAAAAACAATGGAATGATTTAACAAAAATTAAATAATGATATTAAATATCAGAAAGAACCGGAGATATTTCTCCGGTTCTTTTTTTGTGTAAACTGTTTTATCGCTCGTTTAGCGACGTCAGCACCATACCCGTCAGGGCAAACAAGGCGATTGTGTTCGGTATAACCATAAGGTTATTGAACATATCTGCCATTTCCCAAACTAAATCGCAGGAAACGAGCGAGCCGAGCATTATAAATCCGAGGGATATGACAACATAGCCGATGACGGCACGTTTTCTTTTTCCGAACAGGTATATTGTGTTTATTTTCCCGAATAAATTCCAGCCTAAAATTGTTGAAAAAGCAAAAAACATAAGACATATTGCGACGAATACCGCACCGAAATGTAGTCCGAAAACACTTCCGAAAGCTGTCTGAACGAGATTTGTCTTAGTGAGTATTTTGGTAATATCCCCAATGTAACCGTTTGCAAGGAGTCCGTCAGGAGTATAGAGGGTTGATATTATAACAAGAGCATTGAGAGTCAGGATAACAAAAGTATCAACAAATACCCCCATCATAGCAACCGTACCCTGTTCGTGAGGTGTTCTGTTTTTTGCAAGCGCGTGAGCGTGCGGGGTTGAACCCATACCCGCTTCGTTCGAGAACAGTCCGCGTTTTGCACCCTGGCTTATTGTTGTCATTATTGCATACCACAGTCCCCCGCCGATTATTGCCTGCGGATGAAAAGCGTATTTAAAAATCATACCGAAGGTCGCGGGGATATATTGAGCGCGTGCTATCAGTACGATTAAGCCTCCGACAATGAAAAATATAGCCATGAACGGAACAATTTTTTCCGTAACTGATGCGAGTCGTTTTATTCCGCCTAAGAAAATTACCGAGCATAAAGTTACGAGAATGAAGCCGACAACCCAGGATGGGATACCGAAAGCACCCTGCATAGTGTAACTTATGGAATTTGACTGAACCATACAGCCCATACAACCTAGCGCAAGTGTTATTGCAATGGCAAAAAAGCCTGCGAGGAACTTTCCGAAAGCCCCCTTGAAAGCTGTTGTTATATAGTAAACAGGCCCGCCTTTTATATTGCCGTCAGGCTCTATTATACGTGTTTTAAGCGCAACTGTCGCCTCTGCATAGATTGTTGCCATCCCGAGGAATGCAATTATCCACATCCAGAAGATTGCACCCGGGCCGCCTACAAGTATTGCACCTGATGCCCCAACGATATTGCCTGTCCCGACTTGTGAGGCGATTGCGGTAGAGAGTGCCTGAAAAGAACTCATTCCGTTTTCGTGTTGTTTGCCGAAATGTTTTAGTCCCCCGAAGGTGTTGCGTAAACCTTCCCCAAAACATCTTATCTGGACAAAACGGGTTTTTATCGTGTACCACAATCCAACCCCCAGCAGTAAAAATACAAGGATATAGTTTGATAAATATTCATTTATCCCTGATACAATCGGGTATAAAATATTTTCGGTTTCTGAAATCACGATTGAATGCCCTGTTTATCTACATTACTCTAAATAAATTTCGCATATTTTTTGTAAAAAGTCAATAAATATCAATCTTTTAGACCATTTAAAAATAAGATAGTCAGTCATTACCATAGTGTCGTATATATTTTTTCTTTTTATTTGAATATGATTGAGTTATTATATTAGGGAGAGTTATTACAATGAAACGTCGTATAATAGCATTAATATTTTTAATATGCTTTGTTTGCTATAATGCATGGGTATGTGTACAAGCATTTGAATATCCCGATTATGCTTATGAATTTTTAGGGCCTGATAAGCACGAAAAATATAACAGAAAAATGTTTAACTTCGACAGAGGGTTGAATAAATATGTTATAAAACCAATTCACATTTTATGGGCATCAATTCTCCCTCAGTATATGATGGGCAGGTTATATGGGATTTCATATAACATTGAATATCCGATAAGACTTGTGAGCAGCCTTGTACAAAAAGACTTTCATAATGCGGGGAATGAAACAAAAAGATTTTTTGTAAATACGACCATAGGGCTTGCCGGTATGTTTGATCCGGCAAAACGTTATATGAAAATCGAAAAAAGTTATGATAATATGGATAAAGCTTTTGCCAGACGAAATATAAAACCGGGACCATATTTTGTAGCTCCGGTCATTGTATTTACGTCAGTAAGGGATATTTTCGGGCGTATATTTGATATAGCACTTAATCCAAGTACGTACGTCGGGACACCTCTTATAGCGGCAATAAAAGCAGGTATGATGATTAATAAAACATCATATTGGCAGTCTATTATTTGTCTTGTTGAAACAAGTTTTGCTGATCCGTATGAAATAACAAAAAAAGCCTTCGCAATAGACCGTTATATAAAGAAACAAAACTATGATCGTGTTGAGGTTATGTCTAAACTGAGAGCAACCGAGGAAGAGAAAAATGTCGTGCCGGCAGTTAATAATAAAGAACCTCAGGCTCAGCTTGCGGTATCGGCAAAAATTGTTAAGGGCAAAAAACCTCAGAAAGTTTTGTCAGAAGGTGAAATTATAGAAGCAAAACTCGGTCTTACCAAGGTTTCAATAGAGCCTGATTTGCATCTGGAGGACTATGCTCCTCAAAGTCCGATGGTAGATTCTATGAGAACGACTTTGTTTGCAGTGCCCGGCGTTAACAAATCAATATGGAATGAGATGTCGTTATGGAACAGGTCCTTTGCAAACAGGATAAAATCAGACTCGATAAATATTACAGAAGGGCGTGATAATTATACTTTTAGGTATATACTTCAAAAAGATAAAAATGCACCATTGGCTATAATTTATCCGTCAACAGGAGATGGGGTAAAAGCGAGTCACCCGATTATGTTTGCGAAACTATTTTATGATGCGGGGTATTCTGTATTGATTCATGGAAATCCATTCCAATGGGAATTTGTTAAAAGTATGCCTGAAGATTACAGACCGGGGCTTCCGTCAAGAGATGCTTATATGATGAGAGTTTCAACCACAAAAATAATTGAAAAATTACAGAAAAAATATAATTGTCAGTTCGGAGATAAGGTTTGTTTAGGCACTTCTCTTGCTGCGCTTGACCTGTTATTCATGGCAGAGCAGGAATCTAAAGATAATACAATGGGGCAGGCTCAGTTTATAGCGATTTGTCCGCCTATTGATTTGGTTTACTCGGTTAAGCAGGTCGATGCATTTTCTCAGGAGTGGACTAATTTTGGGGACGATTTAAAACCTAAAGTTGCAATGGCAGCATCTAAAGCAGTAAAAATGTATCATGCAAAAAAAGATATAGATTTTCTTGTTAATCATCTCCCGTTTGATGAAGATGAAGCAAAGCTTTTTACAAGTTTTGTTATGCACCAGAGACTTTCAGATGTTGTATTTGTGATAGAAAAAGTACCTACAAATAAAAAGAGTGATTTTTATCCTATGATTTATAAAATGGGGTTTGAAGACTACATGCAAAAATATGTAATGGTTGATGAGGAAGCTATTCAGAATGAGCTGGATAGGGGCTTTGGTCTGGTTGCAATTTCTGATTTTCTTGAAAAAGCGAATAACTATAAAATTTATCATACGAAAAATGATTATCTTGTAAACAGAATACAGCTTAAACAGCTGAAACGTATGGCAGGAAAGAAGATGACGATTATTGATAACGGTTCGCACCTCGGGTTCCTCTATCGTCCCGAGTTCCAGGACGATTTGAGAAAAACTGTTACCAATATGAAAAATGCTCTCTGATTTTACCTCGTGGTATAATAAATTTGTACTAAAAAAGGAGAGAGTTATGCCATATATCCAAGCAAGATTAAGTGTAGCATTAGATGAAACCCAAAAAACAAATTTGCAGTCAAAACTGACTGAGGTTGTAGGAGAAGCTTTTTCGAAGCCAAAAACATATATTATGACAGAGGTTGCAGACGGTTGTTCATTATATATGGCAGGAGATAAAGTTGATAAGGGTGCGTATATAGCAGTGAGCCTTCTCGGTTCTGCGTCAAAAGACAGATGTAATTTTGTTACTCAGAAGGTGTGCGATATTTTAGGCTCCGAATACGGTCTGGACGGTTCAAAAGTTTACATTACATTTCATCCTGAAAGCCTTTGGGGCTGGAACGGAATGATGTTCTAATATGGAACTTGTAAAGCCAAGTGAAAAATATTTAGAATCATATTATCAGGCCTGCAGAGAAACCTGGGGGAAGGTGCATGATAACTATATTCTGCACAATCCTGACGAATACGATATTTGGAAAGAGAGAATTTTCACTGATTATGAAAATCAGGAAAAGGGTATAGATCTGCCGGAGAACTTTCTTCCAAGTATTACGTATTGGCTTGTTGATAACGGCGAATATATGGGAACTGTTAATATAAGACCAAAAATCAATGATGCACTTGTTGAATATGGCGGAAGCTGCGGAGTTGCCCTCAGGTCAAGTGTAAGGGGTAAAAACCTCGGGCTATTAATTGTAAAACTTGCTCTGGACAAGATGCGGGAGCTCAAGGTTTCTCCTATAGTATTGACTTGTGAAGAAAACAACGAAAAATCGTGGCGTATAATTGAGCATTTAGATTATCTGAAAAAAGAATTGTACACAACCGTTTTGAACGGAAAAAACGTTGACGCGCGACGTTACCGGTTTTAATGATTTAAATGTTAAGTTATATTGTTTTAGGGCAATTTTTGAAAGAAAAAATACTTTAATAAAATATAACAGGAATATTAGTTGAGGTATTTTTATGGTTTCAAAAGTTACGAGTCGTGAAAATGCGTACGTTCAGCAACGTTTTTCACAACTGCCGGAGGCAGAAAAAGGTGAAGCCCGCGTAATAAAAAGGGGCGAAAGTCTTTGGAATATAGCCAGATCAGAGTTAGGACAAAATGCCAAAAAGGCGGAAGTAAATGATTATATGCTTCTTTTGGCAAAAGTGAACGGTCTTGATTCTGTCGAAAAGATGAACAGTCTTCAGGCGAACACGACAATATATCTCCCGAAAAAATCAACGGGGGTACCGTTACCTGATGACAGCCCTTTGATTGTTCAGCCAAAGAAGGAAAGTAAGTGGCTTACACAATACTGGTCTATTAATAAAAATGATGACCCAAACCCATTTTTATCGTTTACGAAATGGCTGCCATCTGCTGTTGAACCCGGAAGAACAAATCAAGGTGAAACACCAAAACCTGTGACAACGCCTACCACTGTTGTTAAACCAAAACAGGTAACAATACCGACACCTGCAGTCAAACCTAAACCGTCTGCTCCGAAACCTGCTCCGCAACCTACCAAAAAACTAAACGAAGTTGAACAGGTTTTTGCAGACAGAGTAAATACTGTTTTGACGGATCCGACTATAAAGATTCAAAAAGCAACGTTATCTTCTTATAGAAATGATGTATTGTATCACGTTATGAATCATCATAAAGGTAGAAGCGGATATATATCAAATGATCACCCTGTTATGTCATTTGTGTTAAGAGCTGATGGTCATATAGATAATGTTTCATTTGAAGGTGAAAATAACGTAAATCCATACGGATACGATTATGATTTGAAGTATGACGGTAAACATCCTGCAACAATTCTTCAAAAATCATATACAAAAATAAATGAGAAAAAAGTTGGCGCAGTATCTGTAGAAGATGTGCAACGACTTGAACAAAAACTGAAGAGCCTTATTAAGTAAGGGCGGATACGCTTTCTTTTAATATTTGTAAACTTTTCCTCTCCTTTGGGTTGGAAAAATTCAACACATGGTAAATAATGACAGTAGAGATACATTTACCAATTTTTTGGAATGCGAGAAAGATTAGGGGATAATAGTAAGTTACAGCATAAAAATATTGCGATTACTTGTAAGTCGCTATTTCTCAAAAATCTGTAACATATTTTTCCCCCTGATACATTTACCCCAAAGGAGACCCCCCAATATGGCTAAAAAAAAGTATACTGACGTTTTTGTTACAGACGGAATTGCACAAGGTACAAAAGGTAACGATGTCTTTCATGTAACAACTTCAGATGTTAATACTGTAATAAGAACGACGATTACTACCAAAAAAATCAACTCAAAGGGTAAAGTTGTGACAACTACAACAGTCACAAAAGGTAGTGATGTA
>JAILHQ010000103.1 GCA_024695725.1 Cyanobacteria bacterium RUI128
CTTTCAGGTGTTGTAACTAATTTTTTTCTGAATATAAATGCAAGTATTGATACGACAACCATTAATATTACCGCAACGATTCCTGTTAATTCATAAATAAAGTCCATAAATGATAAGCCGGCTGCACTGCCAATTATGATATTTGGCGGGTCTCCAATAAGAGTTGCCGTGCCACCGATATTTGATGCAATTATTTCTGTAATTAAAAACGGTATCGGATTTATATCAAGTTTTTCTGATACCACAAATGTTATCGGCATAACCAAAATAACTGTTGTAACATTATCTAAAAAAGCTGAAGCTACTGCAGTAAATACTGCTAAACAAAATAAAGTATGAATCGGATGCCCTTTTGTTTTTTTGAGCATTTCGTTTGCTACCCAGTTGAACATACCGCTTCTTGTTGCAATTGAAACTATAATCATCATTGAAACCAGAAGGAATATGACATTCCAGTCAACATAGTTGATAAAATAAAACTGATTAAGCACCCCGTCAACCTTTGCATTTTGACCTAATAAGCCAAGCAGCAAAGTTACTGATGCACCAAGTAATGCTACCGTAACCTTTGGTATTTTTTCGGTAGCAATAAAAATATATGCAAGAATAAGAATTGATGTTGATATAATCAACGCATTATTCTGTGCAAATGATAATAATGCTTCCATTTTTTCTCTCCCTTTATGTGCTTATACAAATTCAGTTTAACACAAATAAAGGGGTAAATATAGGGGGGGGTAAATACAGGAGGGTAAATACAGGAGGGTAAATGTGGAAGGGGAAAATAATATATTTACCCCGAATGAACTTTGATTTATCGGGCAACTTTTCCAACAAAAATGTTTTTATTAAGTATAGGCATTTTATGGAAGTAAATTCAAATAAAATATCAAATCAACCAATTCTTAATGAGGCAAAGGATGAAAACAGACAACTATTGCCTGATTCTGTTGTGTCAGATTCTGAGGAATTGCTATACCCTGATTCAGGGATAATGAAAGCGTATGCTAATATAAAACCTCGCGAGAAAACTGTTTCTAAAGATGAAGCGTTGAGTTTTATAAGAGGTACAGGTTGTCAGTTTGAGCAACGATGTGAACAGTATGTTAATAATCTTACTGATAGTGACGGATATATAAAACAGAGCACTTTTGACTGGGCAAAACGAAGTTATGAGTCTTCTCAAAGACTTCATGTCGTAATGAGTATGATTGAAAACTCAAAAGAAAACGGAAAAATTAACCAAAAAATGCTTGATGTTCTTGAACCAATAATGCCTGACGTAAAATCATTAGGTTCGTACGAGTCTGTTAATGCAGGACAATTACCGAATGTGTTTAAGGATAAAGAAGGGAAGTTTAATGAGGATGTCTTAGATATCGTTAAATCCGTTGTTGATGAGGTTCCGATACTTCTCTTTAGGCGTCCTGAATATATTGTATATGGTTTGAAAGATGCAAAAAAAGATTACGACTCGGCTTCAATTGATTATTATAAGCAGCAAAAAGAACTAGGGAAATCTTACAAAGAAATTCAGGAAAACTTGGCTGCAGGAAAGAACAGTGAGGGTGTTTTTTCTATTGATAAACTCAATTTTGTGCAAAATTTAAAAGCAAAAGGTTTTGAACCTTGGCAAATAAATCTTATCCAAAAAATCAACGAAAAACTTGATGATGGTGCAAAACAGGAATTTCTTGAAGTTGCTGATGGCTTGCTCAAAGATAGAGATTTGTCGGAAATATTTAATGATATAGAAAGTATTAGTTCAAACGAAGATGACAAAACCGGTATCACTTATAACAGAAAATCAATAGATTTTATAGAAGATTTAAAAAAGAATGCTTGGGGATATCAGCGCAGTGTCCCGGATATTCTAAAGAAAATAAATATTCCTATTGATGATTATACTCCGGAAAATATTAAGACTATAAAATCAATCTTCAATCATATAAGAGACGTCGATGATATTATGCCATTACTTGATGCCTCTGTTATAAAAAACGGTGATAATAAAGGTAAATTCAGCTTTGATAATCTCGAACGATATCTGGATATATATTATTCAAATATGTGTAGTATAGAAGAAGTCAAATATATTTCGTCTATTTTGTCAAAGGAAACAGACGACAGGGCATTAGAGACTATCAGAAATCTTTATAATTTACAATGGGAAACTGATAAAGGTTTTGGTGCTCATACTGAGATGCTTCATCGAAGACCTCTCCATGTGATATTTGAACTGAGTACATTAGCTGATAATGAAAATAATCCGGGAAGACAGTTTTATCCCGGAATACTTGATAATTTTGAGAAACTCATGTCAATGAGGCTGCCTATGACTTCAGCGGCAGCGTTTGAAAACTTTATGACATTTGGTGAGTTTGACGTAATAGAAAAACTGGAAAAGGTTGGACTTGATGAGATTGGTATCCCAACAGGTCATATTACTCACGGCAAATTTAAATCAGCATCAGAAGAAGAATTGTTGGCGTTTAAAGATTACATGAAAGAATACTTAAAAGGTAAAGATCCGAAACTGGTCGGAGTTGACTTGAACAGTAATATTGCTGATGTTATAGAAATATCGGATTCGCCTTATTCTTACCAAAAGAAGAAGATAATGTATAATATTGTCAAGAAACGTCCAGTCGCAGAGATGTCAGTTACAGACGGTATGTATAACTATCAAAAAGAACAAAAAGATTATGAGAAAAACATTGTAGTTAAGCAAATATCACGAAAACAAGAGGTTAACAAAGAAAAGTATGATGTGCTTTCAACCCAGACTGTTGAGAAGTACGATGATGACGGAAACCTTTTGTACACAGAGACAATGAAGCAGTCTGATGTGAACGGAGTATATAATGTCCAAAAAACATATCCTGACGGAAGGGTTGAAAATATTGTAAAAGCTCAATATTTACCAAACGGTAATTTACTTGTAGAAAAAAATCTGGTTTCCTCAGGCGGTGTAAAAACGATTTACCGTTATGAAGATGACGTAAACGGCAACAGAATTATGGACTATAAAATAGTTAAGCCTGACGGAAAGGTTCTGATGGACAGATCTGTTACCTTTGAAGTAATTGATGATAACCATTATGTAACATCTGCTAATAACAAAAAGTTTGATGTCAGGGTTAATACTGATACCATAACGGTTAAAAATCTGAATAATGGCAAGACTGCAGAAATTGACCTTAAAAACTTTACGGAATCAACTCAGGATAAGATACTTCCGTTGCTAAAACGTATTCCTGGCGAAGAATTGTTCAAAATGAAAGAGTTTGACATTAAATCCATAAAAGCCGTGGACAAGGGTTGTAATGCTGCATTTAGTCCAAAGGATGAGAATATCGAAATAAGTAATGAGTTTCTGGATGATGGTGTACTTCTTCATGAATGGGGACATGGTAAAGATCATCTGGAATTTAAAGAAATCAGTGAAACTATTTCTAAAGATCCGAAATTAAAAGAAATCTACGAAAGAGAAAAAGCAGCTGCCCGTTCCAGAATGGCAGAAGCCGAGTTAGACCATCTTTCTTACTTTGGTGCCGATTACCACTATTTAGGCTCGGATAAAGTTAAAGAAGGTATTGCAGAATCAAACATTGTATTGAATGCTCTTCCGAGACACTGGGTAAATGCAGTTCGTGCAAACTACTGGATGCAGGAGTTCCCTGAAACCATAGCATATGTATCGACACTTTTGTAAACAGTTAATTCGGGTTTTGCTGAGTTCTGTTCTTCCTTGCCTGTTTGTTGTTCTTTTTGGCAAATTGTTTTGGTGCCTGATTGAAGGCTGTCTGAACACGCTTAACGCTGTAAACGTCAGGCATGGCCTGAATACTGTTCATTACCTGTTTAAGTGTGTTGATATTATCAACCTCTATCCCGAGTTCAATGATACCGAGCTTGTTAAACTTTGATTTAACATTAGCAAATACAATGTTTGTGTTGTTGTCGGATACCGCAGAAATAATATCTTTTAAAAGTCCCTGTTTTTCTGCTGTTTCTATTCTTATGCTGGTTGTATAACGTCTGTCTGAAGAAACCCCTGACCATTTGATATCAAGTATTCTTTCAGGTTCGATGTCATCGAGAGTTTTGCAGTCGAGTCGGTGTATTGATACACCCTTAGAACGGGTAACAACCCCTACAATTGGCTCTCCCGGAATTGGGGAACAACAACGAGCAAAGGAATAGAGCATTCCTTCCAAACCTTCAATATCTTTCTTTTTAGAATATTTATGTGCGTGACTGAGCTTTGGCTCTGATGCTTTCTCAGGCTTTTTAAGCTTGTTTATGATTTTGTTAATGGTTGTTTCGCCATAGCCGAGTGCCGCAAACAAATCGTCTGCTGATACGTAATTCATAATTTTTGCAACTTTTTCAAGCTCTCCGTTTTTGATGTATTCTTCAAAAACAGCCTTTGTAAGTTCGTGTTCAAGTGTTGCTTTCCCAAGTTCGATATGATCTTCACGTTTATTCTTTTTAAACCATTGTCTGATTTTTGAGGACGCCTGTTTTGTCACAACAAAGTTCAGCCAGCCTAATTTCGGTGCAGGAACTTTTGAGGTCAAAACTTCTACAATATCACCGTTTTTAAGCTGAGAATCGAGCTGCGCAATACGTCCGTTGATAAGAGCTCCGACTGTTTTATGACCGACATCAGAGTGGATTCTGTATGCAAAATCGAGCGGTGTCGCACCTTTCGGCAAATCGATGACATCACCGTTTGGTGTGAAGGCAAAGACCTGATCCGAGAATAAATCAAGTTTTACTGTGTTTACATAATCTTCTGCATCAGAAGATTCGTTGTTGTATTCAACAAGCTTTCTCATCCATGAGAACTGCATATCTGAATTAGAGTCCGCTTTTTGAGAACCTTTCTCTTTATATCGCCAGTGTGCGGCAATACCGTATTCAGCGATTTCGTGCATCTGCCATGTTCTGATTTGTACCTCAAGCGGCTTTTTATTTGGTCCGATAACAGAGGTGTGTAGTGACTGATACATATTTCCTTTAGGCATTGCGATATAGTCTTTAAAACGCCCAGGGATGGGTTTAAATTGTGAGTGAATCAAACCTAAAACTTCGTAACACTCTTTTTCCGTATCAACGATTACACGGACAGCTGTGATATCGTACAGGTCGTGAAACGCAACATTTTGACGTTTCATCTTGTTGTAAATACTGTAATAGTGTTTTGCTCTGCCTGTTATTTCCGCTTTTATACCGCTCTTTTTTACATCTTTTGTAATCTGGTCAATGAGCAATTTAACTGTTTGTTCGCGTTCCCCTTTTGTTTGGGATACGAGTTTTGCAATTTCATAATACTTGTCAGGGTATAAATATTTTAGCGATAAATCTTCGAGTTCGGCTTTGATTTTACCAACCCCGAGTCTGTTTGCAAGCGGTGCAAAAATATCTAGGGTTTCCTGTGCTATTCGCTGCTGTTTTGCAGGCGCCATAAAGTTCAAAGTTCGCATGTTATGCAGACGGTCTGCAAGTTTTAGGAAAATGATTCTTGCATCATTTGCCATTGCGATAAACAGCCTTCTGAAGTTTTCAGCCTGACGTTCTTCTTTTGATTTGAATTTCAGTTTCCCTAACTTTGTTACCCCCTGAACGAGGTTCAGAACGTCTTCCCCGAATTTTTCAAGTATTTCTTCAGGCTTAGTATCTGTATCTTCCAGTATATCGTGCAGAAAACCTGCCATAAGCGTATGCTTATCGGCTCTCAGTTTAACAAGAATTTTAACAACTTCAACAGGGTGAATAATGTACGGTTCTTCGGAAACTCTGTATTGACCCTGATGCAGTTTCTGGGCGAAAAGAAAGGCCTCTTTTATTTCCTGAATATCTTTCTCGGATCTGCCTTGTTCTTTTAATGCATCTTGTATGTCATTAAATAATTCTAATTGGTTCGTCTGTTCATCCATAGTTATAATAATAGCTTTTTATTGCGTTATTTTCAAGTATGTAAACAAAAGGAAACTGCCATTATGGCAGTTTCCTTTTACTACAGGGTAGGTGTAACCGGTATTACCCAATTATTTACCCCTATTCTTTTATGTATTCTGCATCGATAACGTCGTCATCATTGTTGTCTGATGTTGTGTTATTGCCTTCTGCAGATTCTGTTTGAGCAGAATCGCCTTCTTTTGATACAGCTTCGTATGCCTTTTGAGAAATAGAGAACATTGTTTGTTGTAATTCTTCAGACAATTTCTTTAATTCATCAACAGACTTATCTTCTTCAAGTGCCTTCTTTAATGTTTCTTTTTGTTCTTCCATTTTCTTTGCATCGTCTTCAGCAATCTTGCCTTCAAAGTCTTTTGTTAGTCTTTCAGCAGATGCAATCAATGAATTAGCGTTGTTCTTGATTTCAGCACCTTCTTTTTTCTTCTTATCTTCAGCAGCATTTGCTTCTGCTTCTTTAACCATCTTGTCGATATCTTCTTCTGATAAGTTAGAAGAGTTAGTGATGGTGATTTTTTGTTCTTTGTTTGTTGCTTTATCCTTAGCAGAAACATTTACAATACCGTTGGCATCGATATCGAAGGTAACTTCGATTTGAGGGATACCGCGCATTGCAGGAGCAATACCTTCAAGTCTGAACATACCTAATGATTTGTTATCACGTGACATAGGTCTTTCCCCTTGAAGAACGTTGATATCCACTGCTGTCTGGTTGTTTTCCGCAGTTGAGAAGATTTGAGATTTAGAAACAGGAATTGTTGTGTTTCTAGGAACAAGAGCTGTCATTACGCCGCCCATTGTTTCGATACCTAATGTTAACGGAGTTACGTCTAACAATACGATATCTTTAACTTCACCTGCCAATACACCTGCCTGAACTGCTGCACCAACTGCAACAACTTCATCAGGGTTAACTGATTGGTTAGGGTCTTTTCCTGTGTATTCTTTTACTAACTGTTGAACTGCAGGGATACGTGTTGAACCGCCGACTAATACAACTTCGTTGATTTCGTTCTTGCTCAAACCTGCATCTGATAATGCCTGTTCAACAGGTTTCTTACATCTTTCCAATAAGTCGTAAGAAAGTTCTTCAAATTTTGCTCTTGTAAGGTTCAGGTCTAAGTGCTTAGGACCGTTAGCATCAGCTGTAATGAACGGTAAGTTGATGTTTGTTTCAACAACTGATGACAATTCGCATTTAGCTTTTTCTGCAGCTTCTTTAATACGTTGCATAGCTTGTTTGTCGTTTGACAGGTCCATACCTTCCTGTTTCTTAAATTCGTCACAAATCCAGTCCATAATCTTTTGGTCGAAGTCGTCACCGCCTAAGTGAGTATCACCTGATGTTGATAATACTTCGTGAACACCGTCGCCGATTTCAAGAATAGATACATCGAAAGTACCGCCACCTAAGTCGAAGACTAAAACTTTTTCAGATTGTTCTTTTTCAAGCCCGTAAGCCAAGGCTGCAGCTGTAGGTTCGTTAACGATACGAAGTACGTCTAAACCTGCGATTTTACCAGCGTCTTTTGTTGCTTGTCTTTGAGCATCGTTAAAGTATGCCGGAACTGTGATTACTGCAGAGGTAACTTTTTCACCTAAATAAGTGCTTGCATCATCAGCAAGTTTTCTAAGAATCATTGCCGAGATTTCTTGCGGTGTATAATCTTTTCCGTCGATATTCTTTTTGTAGTCTTCACCCATGTGTCTTTTGATAGATGCGACTGTTTTATCAGGGTTAAGTATAGCCTGACGTTTTGCTAATTGACCGACAAGTCTTTCGCCGGTTTTAGAAAATCCTACAATTGACGGGGTAGTTCTCATACCTTCAGCGTTTGCTATTACGGTCGGTTTACCACCTTCCATTACGGCAACTACTGAGTTTGTTGTACCCAAGTCAATACCAATTGTTTTTGCCATGATTAAATCTCCTTATATAAAATTTTGTTTACAATTCCGTCTACATTATCATTAAACACCAATTTTTAACCAAACCTTAAAAAATAAACAAAAAATTAACATTTTATATGTAAACATTTATTAATCCGATATTTCTCAAACGGCAAAATTTTTCTTTCAGGGGTGTTAAGTCAGCAAGTATCAACAATTTATAAGGATTTAATGTATGAACATTCTTGCGTTTACCCCTCAGGCTTACGGTGAAATAGTTACAACAAGCAGAAAGAATAAACCTGCCTTTACTGCCTTGAATAAGGTTCCAAAACCGGCGCAGGCTAAAGAAGCCGGCAGTTTTATTAAAGGGGTGTACCAAATGTTATTTGTTCCCGGGAAGGAAAAAGTATCCAGAATAAGTGCGGGTAGTGTTTATACAGAATCTGTTTCAAAGCATGGGGCTAAAAGAGTGGCTAAGAAATATGACTTGTGGTCGCGCAAACCCGTTGAAATAGTTGAAGATAACAGGGTAACTTCATTGAGAAACAGAAGAATTATAAATAAAGACGGCTCACTTGATATTGAAATGAGAGATATGCACACCCCTGATTATAGAGTTGGTGTCAGATATAATAATGTTAGGGAAGTTGAGGGCAGGTTCGTGAGTGATATTGTAAACGGCGATCTGAAAATTAGTTACGGCGAACGTGAAGTTGTCCTCGCCCCGGAGCAACGTGAAAATTTAGCTAAGAAAATGAACGATTTGGTTACGGCTAAATTTGGTGAAAGATTTACAAGAGCCATAAGACATCAGGAAGACGGAATGAAACTGCTTAATGATTTCCATCAGGACCCTGATGTGATTGGGTTAAATATTTTACGCTCACCAAAAGATTTAAAGAAACAGTTAAGTGCTGTTCCGTCATCTATGCCGTATGGTATTGAGGCAATATTTGCTCATATTTAAGTTACGGGAGTCTGTTATAATCTTCATCTGATACGGGCTCAAGCCATTCTGTAGAACTTTCTTTTGTCGGGGCTTCTATTGCAATATGTACGAACCAGCTGTCTTTTTTTGCACCGTGCCAGTGTTTTACCTCGGGCGGAATATTCACTACCATTCCAGGATGTAGCTCAATCGGCTCCTGGCCCCATTCCTGGTAGTACCCTTTACCCTGCATTATGAGTAATATCTGACCGCTTTTATGGTGGATATGCCAGTTGTTTCTGCAGCCCGGTTCAAAGGTAACATTTGCAATTTGTATATCGTCATTATTCAGCATATTAAGATAGCTTTGTCCCTTGAAAACCTGTGCGTAGGCTTGATTCTTATTTCCTCTTGCAAATATCTCATTTTTGAATTCAGTATCTGTTGTAAGTTCAATAATTGCATCAATTTTTTCTTTCGGTATCCCGAGATTTTTTGCAATTTGAATATGGGCAATAAGCTGAGGCTCAACACCGTTCATTGATGCAAGTGCCGAAACAGTAGCAATTTCTCGTTCTTCATATGAGAGAACCCCTCTTGAAAAGATATCTGCAAACAGGTGCTCTTTTAAGCAGGTATCAAGTGCAGGTTCAAATTCGTACAACCTACCTGTTACAGGACCGCCGCAAAGTTCTGTTTGTACGGCATTCCCTATGTCATATTTGTTTGCTTCTTTGGGCAATTCTTTAGGTTCAGAACCGTACTCATCATATCCGCCCTTTGCACTTCTTTCGTCTGTGACCTTCATAAAGGTTGTCATTGCATTCATACATCTTGGAAATCCGCAATAAGGATACATTTGCAAAAGTATTTCTTTTATTTCGTATATTTTTAATTTATTATCAAGTGCCTTGTTAAGTGCGTAATCTAATTTTATCAAATCGCCTTTTGCTGTATATGATGCAATCAGTGCGATGTTGCGTTCTTTTGTTGTAAGGTGTGAAACTTCCTCACAATTTGCACTTCGCACAATACAAAAACCAAGCATTATTGTTAATATAATAAATTTTTTCATTAGTCCCTTACCGTAACGCAAGAATTTTATCAGCCTGTTCTGTTGAAAGATGTTTTGCTCCGCCTAAAAGATTTGTGAAAATGACTGTTTTTGCATATTCTTCTGCTATTTCAAGTTTCTGATAAGCATCATCAAGAGAGTGGCTTCCGATAATGAAGCCGTGGTTTGCCATAAGAACTGCATCATATTTTTCGAAATAGATTTCAGTGTTTTTAACAAGCTCTGATGATGACGGCAGACCGTATTCAGCAAGAGGTATTCCGCCAAAATAGAAAACGTTTTCTGCCATAATCGGTGTCAGAAGGTCTTTGCCTGACGATGCAAACGCACTGAGCCCTGCAGGGTGTACGTGAATTATATAATTTATGTCAGGTCTTTTTTTGTAGAAAGCAATATGCAACAACTTTTCGCTTGACGGCTTTTTGCCGGGTATCAGAGGATTTCCGTCCATATCTATTTCCGTAAAATCATCTGGGGAAAGATATCCGTTTGAGGAACCGGAGGTTGTGATTAAAACCCTTTCTCCGATTCTTGCGGAAATGTTCCCGGAATACCCCGGAGTATACTTTCTTATACTCATTTCTTTCCCGATTCTTATAATGTCAGAAATAATTTTTGGTGTATTATAAGTCATCGTTATCCCCATCAGTGTCAGTAATATTTTCTACAATAGCTTTTTGAAGTACTCTTTGTGCAGATGCTGTAGTCTGCTTAGGGGTTTCTAAGTAGAAATTATTTTTTTTATCAATTTTGAAATTCTCAGGATTTTTAATTTCAAGTCTGTCGTAATCGATTACCGTTCCCTTCGGGTCGAGAGCAACAGAGAAGTTAATGTAGGCATTTTCTCTGACAAGGTCGTATCCGACATTGACTTTCAAATCGTCAGGCCCGACACTTACGAAGAAGGCACATTCCTGGAAAATGCTGTTATTCCATCTGTCGTCAGAGAAGGTCAGTGAACCTAACCAGGACAGAGTAAGATATTTGCATAATCTGATATGTTCTCTGATTCTGACATTTGATTTACCGTATCTGTATGCATCATACACAGGCATTGGAGTGTGATCATCATATGCTGACTGGAAGTAAGCAATATCCTGCATCCATCTCTTATACTGAGTGTGAATGTTTGGCCCGATTCTACCGATAAATTGGGTATCGCCTGTTCCGTATAAGGCTGCGGAACCTTGTCCTATGATGCTTAAATCAGCCGCAATGAGTTGATCTTTATTTTCATAGGAGAGGAGTTTTTGGCTGATTTCTGCCATATATCTTCCGCGGACTGTTGTTACTTCATTCCCGTGCAGTTTCTTGTAGTATTTATCCTTTTTAGGATCTTCAAACAAACCGAAACTTGCATTGTGAGCAAATCTCATATCAAGTTTATTGAACAAGAAGTTTTTGTGGTTATATGACTTTTCGTGAATAAGACTTGCACCGTATTTTGGCATACGTCTTCCGAGGAACCAGTTGCTGGTGTAGTCATAAACCGAGTATTCCAATTTTAAATTGTCATCAAGTTCCTGAATACCGCGGACAACGAATTTGCCTTTTGATGTACCGTAAGCAACTTCTGTTTCGTTTGTTCCGCTGAGAAATCTTGCAAAACCACCGATACCGAACTTGTTTTTATAGGTTGCAATAGGCGCTACTTTAAGTAATGAGCCGAAAGGCATTTTTATAGCCCATCCCGGACCGACAAACATGCCGAGTTGTCTTCTTGAACCGATTTCAGGAAAATCTCCGTCAACAAAGTCGTGGTTTCTGTTTGTGTATAATTTAATCCAAGGGATGGTGAAGAGTTTTCTGTCTCCTCTGTAAATCTGAGCTCTTCTTAATTCTAATGAT